>CAJODY010000014.1 GCA_905233285.1 uncultured Bacteroidaceae bacterium | reverse complement strand
AAGTCACCGTTGGTTTTGCCGGCAAAGCCAGGGCACTCAAAGTTGTAAGCATAAGGCCTACAAAAAGAAGTAATGATTTCTTCATAACTTTGGTTAATTTAAAAGATTAGTTAAACAATAATGGTTGATTATTCTCTTGTTAATCCGGCATCACGATGCCAGAAAGGTTTTTGTCTCTTATATATAAATAATGTGTATTCTGCACGTCGCTCGCCTAACGAAACTACTCCATGAAATCATATTCGCAACAAAAGTGCAAATAAAAAGTGCAACTCTCCAAGTTTTTTAACAGAAAAATTGCACTTCAAGCTGTTTTTTTTCTACCAGCGCCCTTTTAGGGCTGTTTTTTCTATACGGATGTACTATTTTACCCTGACAGAGACTTGCAACGGATGACGAACGATATTTGCCTGTCGGCTAAGGGCTGCTTCCCAGTCACGGAGCGAGCGGATGCCAATCTCTTCGTTCTTGCTCCAAGCCGAACCGAAGTAGTAGGTATAGTCCTCGTAGGGCCACACACGCGACAGGGCCAGAATGTGTCCGTTGGCTATACCTGTCTTACCTTCTTCGTATATAATATCCTTGACAGGCTGCGGATAGACGGTGCCGACATATATCTTACCCATCTGCTTTGCCAACTCCGCACGATAGCGCTCGCCATATACGCTTGCATCGCCAAGGTCTTCATAACCTAAGTATGCAGCATCTTTGTTCAGCACGAAAGCGGTAGGATTGCTTTGGTGAACAACCACTCCCGAAGCCATAGTAGCCGCTATGCCTGCCTTGAGGAGCATATAGCGCACATCGACACGACAGAACGAACTGCCGGCATCGATAGTGATAGTGCGGACTTCATATATATTACGTCCTTTATACTCTACCTCGGGATAGGTGAAGCGGACGGAGAAACGCAGAAGACCGTCTTCAAGAATCTCGTACGACTTGTAGCACTTAGGCATGCAGAGCTTTCCGTTAGGGTTCACTAAGGCGTTGGCTCCGGCTCCAAGTGTAGGACCGACGGTGTAGCAGTCCATTCCCTGTCCGTGGTCGATATGATAGCTGAAGGCATTATAAAGCTGGTCGGCAAGGTCTGTCTGTCCACGCTCTCTCAGCTTCTTACGGACGCTACGCATCTCCTGATCCTGCTCGGAAGCATACCAGTAGTCGAGCATAAGCGTAGAGGTACTCTTGTTGAAGACATCGTAGCCGACTGCTGCTCCATGACCATATACTCGATATGCCACACGGTCGTTCTCCCAACCGAACTCGTCCTGACGCTCTGTGAACAGACGTCCCATCACCTTACACTCGGACAGGGTGGGAGTTCCCTTGACAGCATAGTAGGTAGATGTCTTCTTCCTGCCCACGCTGGCCTGAAAGAGAACTGTATTCTTGGATGTCACCTGAAGGGGCATCTCACGTCCGTCGACATCGGTAATGATGAAGTCGTTGTCACCCATTACCATGCTGATGGTTTTCATGGGCACTTCCACCACCTCAAAGAAACGAGCCGTGTTGGTGGGGTTCTGAACCGTAATCTCAACTTTTTTTGCGGCATATACCGACGACACCGCCAGCAGAGCCGCTGAAATAAGAAATGTTTTCATCATATATCAGTATTTTGTTATATCAGTTTCGCTAAGTACTGGTGAGTAGGCTACTCTGACATCTTCACCAGCTTTGTTCTTGAATATTGTCTTTCGCTGCGAGCAATCGACAGGGTTGCCATTCTTGTCCACGCTGCCATATTCGGCAAAGAGTCGAGGCAGGGTGCCGTGCATCTCGCGATAGCCATCGGGAGAGGGGAGAAGCATCATACGTGTATTCAGGAATACGCATGTAGGCCGGTTGCGCCAAGGACGGGCAAGATGGTAACGACCGTCCTGCTCGGGAGAACCGACTATGGTGCAGTTCTTGAAGATGTACCCCATTTCATCGTCGTTTGTTGCCGGAGCACAGATTACATCTCTCGAACCTTTACGGCCTCGCGGCTCAAGGTAGAGAGTGCAGGAATTGAAACGGACGGTACCACCGCCACAGATAAAATCGACCGTGCCGTGTATGTCGCAACTGTCGAGGGTCGTGTCTCCGCCACCATTAGTATAATATGTGTCCTGGGTACTGAGCAATCGGACATGCTGAAGATAGTTCCCCTTGCAACCACTTTCTCTCAGAGCTACAGCCCGATTGGCAAAAGCCATAGGCTCGTACTGAAAATTGCAAAGGAAGGTGATGTCTTTTATAATCGTGCTGTCAGCATCCTCGACAAAGAGTGTACTTGTAATACCTATGCCCTCGTGGGATGGGCGGTTCTCAACGATAGTGGCGTCCATGCCTTCTCCCATGATAGTAACACGTGGAGCTATCAACTTGACCATGGGCGAGGGGAAAAAGACGGTAGAATCAGCACCATCGGCAGTTTTCACACTCGTACTTATCAGTTCCTGAGTACCACGGCTCAGATGTGTACCACGACGAACCAATATAGTATAACGTCGGGAGAAGTCTGCACGAGTATTTGCCGACTGGATGGCAGAAACGAAGTCGCCATCGTCGGGAACAACAAAATCGGGCGATTGGGCAAACGTCTTGCCTAAAAAGCCCCCAAAAACCACAAGTCCTATGATAAAGTATCTTTTCATCTCTCTACGAATATAAGCGTCTGTTGTTTCTCAATCCGAAAGTTACCGCCACATATGGTTGCCAGTCCGTCGAAGTCAATCTCTCCATTCTTGCAAACGACCGTATATCGTCCATCGGGTATCTTAAAAAAGCGTCGCTTATTGTATGGATTCATTACGACATAAATGGTTTTCCACTCATCGCCCACAGCCTCTCCGTTCAGGCGGAATGCCAGCAGGTTGTTTTCATTATCAATAAAATGGAGATTCTCTCGCACTAATTCGGCACTTCCCATACGGAACGCCTTGTGTTTGCGACGCATCTGTATCAGTCCCTCGACATAGCGGAAATAATCGGGGTAACGTTTAAGATTCTCCCAGTCAATCTGGTTTACTCTGTCGGGCGACTTGTATGAATTACGCACTCCTTGTTTGCTCCTAAGCACCTCATCGCCTGCGAACAGAAACGGAATGCCCTGACTGAGCAGCACAGGGGTAAATGCCAACTTAGCCAAACGTACGATGGTTTCTGTATTTGCCTTAGGAAACGAAGCCACCAGACGGTCGTAAAGACACATATCATCATGGCAACTGACATACGAAACGTGCTGCCAAGGCTCAACAGTCCAAGGCTCGTCGCTATAGTTTACTTTCTGCATGTCGATATCGGGATGCTGTATGGCTCCGACTATACCAAACTTGATACTTTCGGAGTATCCTTCGGCACCAGAAAGCCACCCTGGCTGATGGTCGTTGTCGAAAGGGCCACGGAGGGCATCCCTCATTTCGTTGCCAAAGGCACCTATGCCCGGCATATCCTTCACATGCTGCTTCGTAGCACGCAGACTCTCGTCGAGTGCACACGGTCCCCCACTCCATCCTTCACCATACATCGTGATAGTAGGGTCTATCTCGTCGAGTTTACGCCGTATCTGCTGCATGGTCTCAACGTCGTGAACACCCATGAGGTCGAAACGGAAACCATCGATATGGTATTCTGCTGCCCAATACCACACGCTCTCAACCATGAACTGGCGCATGAGCGGGCGCTCACTTGCCGTCTCGTTACCACATCCCGAACCATTCGAATAGATAGTCTCACCACGCTCGTTGGTACATTTTCTGAAATAATAATCGGGATAGGTACGTTGGAAGTTGCTTTCGGCTACATTATAGCAATGGTTATACACCACGTCCATGATGACACGGATGCCGGCACCATGCAGAGCCATGACCATCTGTTTGAATTCACGGATACGTGTAACAGGATTCCAAGCATCAGTAGAATAGGAACCATCGGGCACATTGAAGTTAATAGGGTCGTACCCCCAGTTGTATTCAGTCCACTCGGGGTAGCGTTCGTCAACTGTGGCAAAATCAAACGAAGGCATAATCTGCACAGCCCCCACTCCTAACGATTTCAAGTAATCTAGTGCTTTAGGCTCTGTCAAAGACAGATATTTTCCTTTGTGCACATATCCACTGCCAGGATGAGCTGAGAAATCCCTGTAGTGGAGCTCATAGACTACAAGGTCAGAAGGACTTTCAACGACGGGACGCTTATCTTCTTGCCACCCTTCCGGATTGGTTGACGACATGTCGATGATGGCACAACGACGACCATTTATTCCTACGGCCGTAGCAAATACTCCAGGAGTTTCGCCAAGTCCTTGCCACTTGTTATCCGGATAAACTTCATAGGTATAGAACTTTCCGATAAAATCGCCTTCTTCGTCACGTTCCCAATAGTCATTAGCAATGCTGTTGAGCCAAAGTTCTCTCTCTGGTTCAACAGCATCAGCCGATGGGTAGATGCGGACTTTCACTCCTTCCGCACTACTCGGAGCATTTATCCAAAACCTGTAGTTTGTCAAAAATTATGGTTGCTTACCGATGTATGCAAGGATACCTCCATCTACATAGAGTACATGTCCGTTGACTGCATCGCTTGCCTTAGAAGCGAGGAATACAGCAGGACCACCGAGTTCGCTCGGGTCGAGCCAACGCCCGGCAGGAGTCTTTGCACAGATGAACGAATCGAATGGGTGACGGCTTCCGTCTGGCTGACGTTCGCGCAGAGGAGCTGTCTGTGGAGTAGCGATATAACCCGGGCCGATACCATTACACTGGATGTTGTAACCGCCGTACTCAGAACAGATGTTACGAGTAAGCATCTTCAGACCACCCTTGGCAGCAGCATAGGCACTTACTGTTTCGCGTCCGAGTTCTGACATCATAGAGCAGATATTGATTATCTTTCCTTCCTTGCGTTCCATCATCTCTGGCAATACGGCTGCTGAACAGATGTACGGAGCAACGAGGTCGATGTCGATTACCTGCTGGAACTCTGCACGCTTCATCTCATGCATAGGAATACGCTTGATGATGCCGGCATTGTTTACAAGGATGTCAATCTGACCTACCTCAGCATGAATCTTATCAACGAGAGCCTTCACGCCTACTTCGTCAGTAACGTCGCATACATAACCCTTTACGTTTGTGATGCCAGCTTCCTTGTAGTTGTCGAGTCCACGCTGCAAAGCCGCCTCGTTGATATCGTTGAATACGATGTTCTTTATTCCAGCCTTAACAAAAGCCTTGGCAATGTTAAAACCGATACCGTAAGACGCACCGGTAATCCATGCGTTCTTACCTTCAAGTGAGAAATTTGATAAATCCATAATTGTTTACAGTTATTATAGGTTTTTGCTTTCTACGGGCAAATGTACAACAAATTCGTTTTATGAACAAGAAGAATCCGGCATTTTTATTTCTTCACAATGGCATTCGACGGATTGCGCAGATTTTTTCCGCCTGTGAAGAACGCCTTTGCAGTACCGAATTTCAATTTAAAATCAATGCGTAGCGGAAGATGATTGTCATCGTCGGAGAAGTAAAAACGAAGAATCTCCTTTTCTTTCTTCTTCTCTTCCCAATCGAGCATTGAGAAAACCATGCAGCGATAGGTCACGCCATCGTTTGCCTTAAAGTTCTCCTTTCCACGATAAATCATTGTCTGCCTGAACACCTCGTCGCTCGATGTCATGTCGAAATAAAGGCGATCACCCTTCTTGTATTTATTGCCGTCGAACGAACGGGCATATGCCATCATGCTCATCATGTCGTACATACATTCGCTCTTCTCCACTGTATTCTTATAAACTACTCCATGAGGGTTTGTATATTCAAGCCGGACATTACATCTACCTTCAGGATAAGAATACCAAGCCTTCTCCAGACGATGATCCTTTCCCTCGAGCGAAGCTTTGTAGAAATAAAGAGGCACGAGATCCTTCGTAACATACCCTTCAAGAGTGTCTCTCAGTGTGAAATAGCTGTCGAACTTCTCATTTGTCCTGAACAGCAGGTCGCAACGGTATGCGTCCTGTCCGTGATAATATGCAGCACGAGTCTTAAAAGTGGCCGAACCACACTTTATCCAGATAAAACTCCAATTAAAATACAAAGTATATTCCAGTTCCTCACCTGCCTGAAAGGCCTTGTTCTCTGCAGGGCATTGAGCCTGCGCACAACCCGAATATGCCACCAGCAGCAATATACTAAAAAGGAATTTTCTCATAGTTTCAGTTGTTAAATCAGCACAAATATACGTACCTTTGCAATATGAACAAAGAAAACGAGCAAATACTCCGTCGATATTATCAATATTTAAAACTAGAAAAGAATTTTTCAGAAAATACTATCGAGGCATACGAACGTGACCTCGACAAGTTTCTGCATTTCCTCGACGACGAAGGCAAAGATATGCTTCACCCCGAACTCAACGATTTCCACACCTTTGCTTCCATCATGCACGATATCGGTATTTCGTCCACTTCGCTCTCACGCATACTGTCCGGACTGCGCAGTTTCTATCACTTTCTTGTTATATCCGACATAATCGACACAAACCCGACAGAACTGCTGGAATTTCCCAAAAAACCGAAACATCTGCCTGATGTTCTCACACTTGAAGAGATTGACGCTATGGAAGCGTGTATCGACCTCAGCGAACGCGAAGGTCACCGTAATAAAGCAATCATTGAGACACTATTCAGTTGCGGACTGCGAGTAAGCGAACTATGCAATCTTAAAATGTCAAACCTTTATCTCGATGAAGGATTTATCAAGGTTGAAGGCAAGGGAAACAAACAAAGGCTTGTACCAATCAGTCAGGCTGCCATCAAGGAACTCGGATTTTGGTTTGACGACCGCTGTCACATTGACATAAAACCCGGACACGAAGACTATGTGTTCGTAAGTTTTACCCGACGACAACAGCTTACCCGCATAATGGTATTCTACATCATTCGCGATCTGGTAGAACTTGCAGGCATACAAAAAACAGTTTCGCCACACACCCTACGCCACAGTTTTGCCACATGTCTGCTCGAAGGCGGAGCCAACCTGCGTGCCATACAGGCTATGCTCGGACATGAATCCATTTCAACAACGCAGATATACATGCATATAGACACCTCACATCTGCGCGAAGAGATACTACTCCATCACCCAAGAAACAAGAACTACTAACCCGATGCTATTACCTCACTACTACAACGGACGTATCGAAGCTGGATGCGACGAAGCGGGCAGAGGATGTCTTGCCGGAAGCGTCTATGCCGCAGCAGTCATTCTGCCCAACGACTACCACAACGACTTACTGAACGACTCAAAACAACTGACGGCACGTCAACGCTATACCCTGCGTGGAGAGATAGAACGCGATGCCGTGAGCTGGGCTCTCGGAATAGTGACAGCTAAGGAAATAGACGAACTGAACATACTACGTGCCAGCATATTGGCTATGCATCGGGCTATAGACAATCTGAAGGTACGACCGGAAGCACTCATAATCGATGGGAACCGTTTTACCCAATATCACAACCTTCCACATACTACTATCGTGAAAGGTGACGGTAAATATCTTGCTATTGCAGCAGCATCGATTCTAGCCAAGACTTATCGCGACGACTACATGAAGGAACTGCACGAACAATACCCTTACTACGGATGGGACCATAACGCCGGCTATCCGACAAAGGAACATCGTGAAGGAATCGCACAACACGGCACAACGCCATACCACCGCATGACGTTCTCCCTGTTGCCACCTAAGCAGCTGTCGCTTGATTTCTGATTTTTATTACAGCGTTCTGTAATGCCTGATCGTGCGTTCCGCTATCTTTGTTTCTTCTACCAGCACGGCATTTTTTAGTGTGGGAGCTTTTACCGTGCCATCAATATCAAAGGGAGCTATCTCCACAAAACAATCGTCCCACAACTCATTATCTATAAAATACTGGTGCAACGTTGCACCACCCTCCACCAAAAGCGAAGGTTCACCAACCTCGGGTACTCCTCCATGGGCTACGTAAACCTTCGGATTCTCACCATACCAACAACGAACATCAAGTCGAGGATGGTCAATATCCCATGTCCTGCTTCCCACCATGATTGCCTGATGTTCAGCACGACGTTTATGACAAAGAGCCTGAGTGTAGTAATTGGAAAGCTTGCCGTCGATAAATCCGTCTGACGATTGTGCCCATTTCAACGTGGTGTAAGGGCGGTGTTTACTATAAAATGTGATGAAATGAGAATTCAGTTGCAGACATTCCTCTTCAAGAACTCCAACCGTCACGTCGATGCCCGCATCGCGTAACATCTGTATGCCTCGTCCCTGTACTTTGGCAAAGGGGTCTTGACACCCCACGACACACCTACGTATTTTCTTCTTTATCAACAGTTCGGCACACGGTGGAGTCTTGCCCCAATGGCTGCATGGTTCCAGACTCACATATATTGTACTCTCAGGCAGCAGATATTCGTCTTCTGCCCGCACCGAAGCAAAAGCATTCACCTCGGCATGAGGGTCTCCACAACGTATGTGATAGCCCTCTCCGATAATCCTGTCAGAGCATACTATCACAGCCCCAACCATCGGATTAGGTTCTGTAGTCTGCCTGCCGTTCTTGGCAAGCTGAATACAACGTCGCATATAATGTTCGTCGGTCATTCTCATTTTTCAGCGCAAAGATAAGGAGAAATTAGCTGATTCTAAAACTTTTTGCATACCTTTGCAAAAGAAATGGGAAAAGAGATTGAACAACTGACAAGGATAAACCTGCCAAAGGTAGACTCCACGAACAACTTCTGCAAGGACATGCTGTCCTTTGGGGATGCATTGGAAGGCATCACTCTTGTCGTAGCAGACGAGCAGACAGCGGGCAGAGGACAAGCCACCAATACATGGGAGTCGGGAAAGGGACAGAACCTTACATTCTCTGTGGTGTGCCACCCCAATTTCGTAAAACCAAGCGAGCAGTTCATCTTGTCGCAATGTATGGCAGTAGCTTTATGGAGAAGCATTTCACTTATAGTTGACGAGGCGAGAATAAAATGGCCCAACGACATCTACATCGGAAACAAGAAAGTAAGCGGAACGCTTATAGAATGCGACCTTAAAGGAAAGGAAATAGAAAACTGCATCATCGGAGTGGGACTGAACGTAAACCAGAAAGAGTTTCACAGCGACGCACCCAATCCTATATCCTTACTACAGGCAACAGGCAAGGAACAGAACAAGGAAACGCTGCTAACGCAGATAATGGAAGAATTCTGCACTCTCTACGGACAGATAAAGAATGGCGATACTGACACTTTGAGAAAAGAATATATGGCTCACCTGTACCGCAAGGAAGGGCTGCACCGATACGCAGATGTCAGAGGCGAATTCATGGCAGAAATAGCCGATGTAGAACCCACGGGACACTTGAGACTTCGATTCGAGAACGGCAACGAATGCCGCTATGAATTCAAAGAAGTGCGTTTCATCCTCCCTTAACACCCCCATTAAGCCCCATAGCCCCAATAACCCCATCAAATGATAACCCAGCATATCAGAATAAAAGACTTCAGTTATGAGCTACCCGACGAACGGATAGCCAAATACCCGCTGAAGGAAAGAGACAACAGCAAACTGCTCGTGTACGACAAAGGAACGATAACGGAAGACGTCTTTACTTCGCTGCCCGACTACATACCCGAGGGTATGCTGATGATATTCAACAATACAAAAGTTATTCAGGCACGTCTGCACTTCAGAAAAAAACGGGAGAACACAGCCGACGGCACAACTGCCGAAGGAGCACTTATCGAGGTGTTCTGTCTGGAACCAGCACTTCCGAAGGAATATCAGACAAACTTCTTGACAAAAGGGTGTGTGCAATGGTACTGCATAGTAGGAAACCTTAAGAAATGGAAAACGGGCATTCTGAGTCGCGAAGTGCAGATTGCAGGAGAAACAGTAATTCTGGAATGCGAACGAAAAGCTACACACGGCACTAGCTGGGTGATCGAGTTCCGCTGGAACAGTAACCATACATGGGCAGAAATTCTCGATGGAATCGGTGAACTGCCTATTCCGCCATACCTGAACCGTAAGACGGAAGAATCGGACAAGACAACATACCAGACAGTCTATTCGAAGATAAAAGGGTCGGTGGCAGCCCCAACAGCAGGATTACATTTCACAGAACGCGTATTGGAGAGCCTCGACCGAAAGGGCGTGGAGCGCGACGAACTGACACTCCACGTCGGAGCCGGCACTTTCAAACCCGTTAAAAGTGAAGAGATAGGCAGTCACGATATGCACACTGAACACATTGCCGTAAAACGTACGACAATAGAACGACTGATAGCCCATGGCGGTGAGGCTGTGGCAGTGGGAACCACCTCAGTACGTACACTCGAAAGTCTTTACTACATGGGAATAAAGGCAATGAACGGAGAAGAGGAATTGCACGTGGAACAATGGATGCCATATGACACGACAATAGCACACCCCACCGTAATGGAATCACTGAAAGCATTGCTCTCATATATGCAGAAACGCGATATGGAAGTGCTGCACTCATCCACACAAATCATCATTGCACCGGGTTACCATTACCACATAGTAAAAAGGATGGTGACCAATTTCCACCAACCCCAATCAACCCTGCTACTTCTCGTGTCAGCCTTCGTAAAGGGTGACTGGCGGAAAATATACGATTACGCATTGAGTCACGACTTCCGTTTCCTCAGTTACGGAGACTCATCAATACTGATTCCATAATATGAAAGACAACAACGAAGAATTGTTCCCAATAGTCGATGAAGATGGAAACATCACAGGGGCTGCCACAAGAGGTGAATGCCATTCAGGTTCGAAACTCCTGCATCCCGTAGTACATCTGCACGTATTCAATAGCAAAGGTGAACTGTACCTGCAAAAGCGCCCGGAATGGAAAGATATACAACCCGGGAAATGGGACACAGCAGTAGGAGGACATGTTGACTTGGGAGAATGCATCGGAGATGCACTTAATCGTGAGGCAAATGAGGAGTTAGGCTTAAAAGATTTTAAAGCAGAGAAGATTACATCATATATTTTTGAGTCGGAACGGGAAAAAGAACTTATATTTGCATTCAAAACCATATATGAATCCGAAATCACACCTTCCGACGAACTCGACGGAGGTAGATTCTGGACAATTGACAACATAAAGCAGAACCTTGGAAAGGATGTGTTCACTCCAAACTTCGAAAACGAAATAAAACGAATAAACTTAATATAACCACACTATGAAAAAATCATTGTTCACACTGCTGGCCGTGCTTTCGCTCACTTCATCGGCACAAAACAAAAACGAGCAGGGAGATATATGGCTCGACATCAACGGAGTCAGAGACCTCACAGCCGACTCAATTGAAATTGCTAATCAGGCACGTCCTATTCCAGGTTCATCACGCAAAGGAAATAACCCCGTACTTTTCTTAGTAGGTAACTCCACTATGCGTACCGGAACACGAGGCGACGGTAACAACGGACAATGGGGATGGGGATATTATGCTCATGAATACTACGATAGCGATAAGATAACAGTAGAGAACCTAGCACTCGGAGGCACGTCTCCACGTACATTCTATCGTGAACTCTGGGCACCTATCGCAGCAGCGATACGTCCTGGAGACTATGTATTCCTCGAACTGGGACACAACGATAACGAGCCGAAGAATCAGGTACGAGAACGTGCATCATATAAACCAGAGGGAGTACTGAGCATATCCGAAGATTCCATCGTACGCATCAATAAACGTACAAATAAACTCGACACCATTTACACTTTCGGTGGATACACACGTCGTTTCATCAATGAAGTACGTGCCAAAGGCGGTATCCCCGTACTCTTTACTCTTACTCCACGCAATGCTTATGAGGCAGACGGCAAGACCATACAACGCAAGCTGTCCGACTTCACACCTGCCATCTTCGCCATTGGTAAAGAGATGTGTGTACCGGTTATCGACCTGAACAACATCTCTGCAAAGAAACTGGAGAAGTATGGTCCGTGGAAGACCGATTACCATTTCTTCCTCGACAAGATTCACTCCTCCGCATTCGGAGCCATGATGAATGCCCGCAGTGCGGCAGAAGGAGTGGCCGCATCAAATGACCCCCAACTCGTACGTCTGAAATCATTCATGAACGACAGAGTGAAACCTAAGCGTTGTGACCAGAAACGTGAGAAGGGAAAACCAATGGTATTCCTTTGTGGCGATTCCACCGGTAAAAATGCAGACAAAGACCCCGACGGCATGTGGGGATGGGGTTCACAGGGATATACAATCTTCGATGCCAAGAAATGCGTATTCCAGAATCAGGCAAAAGCTGGACGCTCCACCCGCACATATCTTGATGAAGAACGCTGGGAAGAGGTATATAACTCACTCGAACCGGGAGACTTCGTACTTATTCAGTTCGGACACAACGACATCGGTGGCATTGACAAACAGAAGGAACGCGGTGTCATCGCAACAGCCGAAGATACATGCCATGTCTATCACATGGAATCGAACGGAAAATACAAGGTCATCTATTCGTTCGGATGGTATATCAGAAAGATGGTACGCGATGCACAGGAGAAAGGTGCTACACCAATCATCCTGAGTTTCACTCCACGCAACGAATGGCACCAGGGCAAGGGTGAAATACGCGGTACATTCTATCCTGTTAACGAGAAAGCCAACAAGCAATACATAGAACGCCGCAATGACAATTATATCCCTGTATGGGACAAGCAGATTGCAGAAGAATGCGGAGCGGCATTCGTCGATGTACACAACATCACAGCCGATGCCCTCGACAAACTGGGTAAGGAGAAGGCTGCAACATACTTCAACCACGACCACACTCACACTTCGCTGAAGGGAGCACAACTGAACGCACAAAGCGTAGCCAAAGGTCTAAAGGCTATTAAACACCCAGCAGCAAAACTTTTAAAATAATTCACAAGCACTAACATAAACTGTCAACTATGAACTTCCAAATCAAAAATCCCGAGAACGAGGGAGGAATGAACGAGCGTATAAAGCGACTCCGCAAACAGTGTTTTGACACACCGACCACACTCAGTATCGAACGCGCATTAATCGAAACAGCATTTTATAAAGAGAACTACGGCACGATGCCTGTAGCCGTACTCCGTGCAAAGAACTTCTACGAGATATGCAAAAAGAAAACAATCTATATAGGTGACGACGAACTGATAATAGCAGAACGCGGACCAGTGCCTAAGGCTGTACCTACATTCCCTGAACTGACTTGTCACTCAGTCGAAGACCTTCATACACTAAACAACCGCGAACTACAACGCTACCTCATCAGTCAGGAAGATATAGACACCTACGAAAAGGAAGTAATACCTTATTGGAAGGGAAAGACCCAGCGCGAACGCATTTTCAATCATGTATCTAAAGAATGGGAAGAGGCATACCATGCCGGAGTATTCACCGAATTCATGGAACAGCGTGCAGCAGGTCATACAGCAATGGACGGCAAGATGTACCACACCGGACTGCTCGACCTGAAAGCTCGTATCGAAAAGAAAATCGCTGAACTCGACTATATCTACGACCCAGAGGCTACTGATAAGCAACAGGAACTGGAAGCTATGGCTATATCATGCGATGCAGCCATACTCTTTGCCGAGCGACATGCCGAACTGGCAGAAAAGATGGCAGCACAAGAATCCAATCCCAAGCGCAAGGCAGAACTGGAGAAGATTGCAAGCGTATGTCATTGGGTTCCAGCCCATGCTCCACGCGACCTCTGGGAGGCTATTCAGATGTACTGGTTCGTACATCTCGGTACAGTTACCGAACTGAACGGATGGGACAGCATGAATCCGGGACACATAGACCAGCACCTCTACCCGTTCTACAAGAAAGGTATCGAGGAAGGCACTCTTACTCGTGAACAAGCAAAAGAACTGATTTCATGTCTGTGGATTAAATTCAACAACCAACCCGCACCTCCAAAAGTTGGAGTGACGGCATTGGAATCGGGTACTTACAACGACTTCACCAATATCAACATCGGTGGAGTGGATCGTAATGGAAACAGTGCCACAAATGATATCTCATACATGATTCTGGAGATTCAGGAAGAGCTTCACGAACTGCAGCCCGGACTTTCCATCCATATCGCCGAGAACACACCCGACGACTTCCTCATGGCAGGACTCAAGGTAATACGTCAGGGACACGGTTATCCTTCTGTATTCAATCCCGACACATACGTAAAAGAAATGACACGTGCAGGCAAGTCACTCGAAGACGCACGAGAAGGCGGCTGTTCGGGTTGTATTGAAGTTGGAGCCTTCGGCAAAGAGGCATACCTTCTCACAGGTTACCTCAATACACCCAAAATACTGGAGATAACACTGAACAACGGTTATGATCCAATAGCAAAAAAGCAACTCGGACTCAAGACCGGAGACCCGCGTACCTTTACCTCGTTCCAGCAGTTGTACGACGCATGGCACAAGCAAATGATATACTTTGTCAACCTGAAACTGTCAGTAAACAACTATATCGAACGAATGTTCTCGCTTTATGCTCCGGCAACATTCCTCAGTCTTTATATCGACGACTGCATTGAGAAAGGCAAGGACTACTATAGCGGCGGTGCCCGATACAATACTACATATATACAATGTACAGGATTGGGAACCATAACAGACTGCTTCACGACAATTAAGAAACACGTCTTTGAAGATCATCGCTACACGATGGATCAGATACTCGATGCATGTGCCAAGAACTTCGAAGGCGAAGAACAGATGCGCCAGTACATCCGCAATCACACACCATTCTTTGGCAACGACGATGAATACGCCGACACCATTGCCGTTAAGGTTTACGACGACCTTGTCGATGCTATCGAGGGGCGTCCTAACACACGTGGTGGACTGACACATCTGAATATGCTCAGCACTACCTGCCACAACTACTTCGGTTCTGTATGTGGTGCCACTCCAAACGGACGCTTTGCTCACTTCGCCATCAGTGACGGTACATCTCCAGCACATGGTAGCGACAGCCACGGACCTACAGCCGTAGTCAAGTCACTTGGGAAACTGGATCAGACGAAGAGTGGCGGCACACTGCTCAACGTACGCTTCACCCCTGCTCTCTTCCGTCGCGACGAAGACATAAAGAAATGTGCCAGCCTCGTTCGTACATACTTCAAGTTCGGTGGACACCATATCCAGTTCAACATTGTAGATACGGAAACACTTCGCGACGCACAGAAGCACCCCGACCTATATAAAGACCTTCTGGTCAGGGTGGCAGGTTATTCCGATTACTTCAACGACATGACTGAGCAACTGCAAAACGAAATCATTGCACGTACCGAGAACAGCGCAGTATGATAATCTTCGACATTAAACGATACGCCATCAACGACGGCCCCGGCATACGGACTACCATCTTCTTCAAAGGATGTCCGTTACGCTGCGTGTGGTGCCACAACCCTGAGTCGTGGACTGCCGAACCGCAGATTCTGTTCAACAAGAACAAATGCATACACTGTCCGCGATGCGTAGGCAATAATGCCGATGAATGTCCGACGACGGCACGCGAAATCTGTGGGCGCAACTGGACACTCGATGCACTCATCAAGGAAATCGAGAAAGAACGCGACATAATGCAGGACAGCGGTGGCGGAGTGACACTTTGTGGTGGCGAACCGCTCATGCATTCTGAAGATGCTCTCCAGCTGCTAAAGGAACTTGGACATCGCGGACTCCACCGATGCGTTGACACCACACTCTATGCACCTGCAGAAATAGTTAGGGAGATAGCAGCCAACTGCGAACTCCTACTTGTGGACCTTAAACTAATGGATAGCGAACTGCACAGGCAATATACCGGCGTTGGCAACGAACTGATACTCGACAACATCCGCCTGCTTTGCGAACTGGATGCCGACTTTTTCATACGCATACCACTGATTGAAGGTGTAAACACCAATGAGACCAACATTCGTCAGACTATCGAGTTCCTCTCGTCACTCAATTGGAAGCGACGCACAGTCAACCTCCTGCCCTACCACGATGTAGGTAAGGACAAACATGTCCGCATGGGTAGTAAGTATAATCCTAAGGGATACCCACTCGGTGCCCCAAGCGAGGAGACGCAGCAACGCTGTGCCACAGCCTTCACTTCAGCCGGCTTCACCGCCATTATCGGTGGTTAAAATACCTAATCAGCCCAATAAACCCAATAAACCTATAAAACCAAACAACTATGAAACGCGAAGCATTTAAAATGTTCCTGAAACCAGGATACGCAGAAGAGTACAAGCGCCGCCATGCAAACCTCTTCCCCGAATTACGCAGACTGCTCACTGAGAGCGGAGTACGCAACTACAGCATCTACCTCGACGAAGAAACCAACATCCTGTTTGCATACCAGGAACTAGAAGGAGAAGGTGGCAGTCAGGACCTTGGTGAGACTGAAGCATGCAAGAAGTGGTGGGCATACATGGCAGACATCATGGAGACCAACCCCGACAACTCACCCGTCAGCATTCCACTGCCTGAGATGTTCCACATGGACTAAAGTACACTAAAAAAGCCCCTTGCGAGGGCTTTTTTTATTTCTTATTTTTCTTTCTCTTAGTCTTTGGTTCTTCCGGCACATTCTTGATAGCCTCAGCTACATATCCAGCTATCTGTGCAGCACCCTTATCCGTCGGATGAATGCCGTCCGACTGCATCTGTTTTCCATCATCATTCTTGAACAGACTGTGCAAGTCGAGATACTGCAGTTTCTCCTTCTTCGTGTATTTCTCAAGTTGCGGAATGACCTCAGTCGTAATCACCGAATCGGTAATAGTCCATATATCCCTAAATGCAGGTATCGGCGATGCGATGATGATACGTGGTTTCGATGGCAGTGCGCTAAGCGAATCGACCATCTGCTGCAGACTCTTTATATAATCATCCTTACCGGTCTTCCAGTTATCCGTCTTTGCATCGTTTGTACCCAGCTTAATGACAACTACGTTCGGTTGCCAAGCCAGACAGTCCTTCCAAGCCTGCTCATTTTGATATGGCAGGTCACCGCTGTTAGACATAGTACGTCCGCTTACTCCGAAATTCTTTACAGCATAACCGTTACCAAGTCTGCGTCCCAGTACCGACGGATAAGAAAAAACTCCCGACATATCAATACCCATACCATCGGTAATACTATTACCGACACAAGCCACACGAACAACCGACTTCTTCGACATATTCAAGTCTGCCAGCCATTGGCGCAATTCAGCCTTCATCAGGTTGTGATAACGCCATGTATCTCTGAATCCGAAACCATGACCACCCGAAGGATAGCAAAACATTGAACAATCGTTGCCTGCACGACGCATAGCACTATAGTAAGCCGCACCATTCGTTGCCGGTGGCACAGTACGGTCATCGTTCGTCATGATGATGATGGCAGGAGGAGTCAAATGACGACGTACAGCTTGGTCACTGCTCCACTGTCGAACCAACTTCTCGTCGCTGCGCTGATCACCTAGGAAACCTACACATGAACCCTTGTGAGTGATGCGTTCGTTCATCGAAATGACGGGATAGAACAGAATCGAGAAATTTGGACGTGCATCCATCGGAGCATGTGTCGAAACAGCTGAAGCCAGATGACCTCCAGCAGAAAAACCCTGTATTCCTACATTATTCGGATTGATGTTCCATACCTCACAACTATCCCTCACCGTACGAATAGCCCTATAGGCATCACCCAATGGTATATTCCGGTCACCATTGGGCATACGATACTTCAGTACTACGTACGCAATACCCTGTTCATTATAAAACTCAGCCCAGTCATGTCCTTCATGCTGCATGGCCAGATGGCTGTAACCACCGCCTGGACAATCCACAATAGCACATCCGTTAGCTTGGGCTGCCATCTCAGCCGACGGCAGATAAACAGTTATCTCCGACTGTCTGTCATCCGAATTCGAAAGGGTGAACTTACGTGCGGTATTCTGTGCCGACACATTCGCAATAGCGAGAGTGAAAAGCGTAAAGGTGAAAGTTAGAATTTTCATAATATTATGCATTTATAGGAAAATATTCTGCTTTGGGATTTCCGATATACAGTCCGCACACCGATGCCTGCGGATACATCGCACCATTCTCTGTCAGACTAATACCTATGCGTTGAAAGTCAATAGCTTCGGCAAGTTTGAAAATGCTGCGCTGGTCTGGCAACGACGAATAACCTATGGCAGGTCTTATACCCTTCCATCCCGTCTGTCGGTGTAGGTACTCACTAGTAGCCTCTACCAGGCGGTCACCTATCGTCTGCATCAGCAGACTGTCATAATCGCTGTTGCCCTGTGTCTGTTTCAGGTGTTCCAGACGATCGATAAAAGCCCTGCTCACCGTAGCAGCGAACATACCCACATAATCGTCACCATCGACTGCTATATAGTCACACAAACTCCTGTGCTCACCCCACTGCTGTCGCGGAGTAGGAATATCGACATACGAAAGACGGTGTACCAACTTATTTGTACAGCAGGGACAGTCGCTCTTCGTTATTCTGATAGCGTCATCTACCCTGCGTGCCGGATAGAAAGCCTGTATGGCTCGCATACCATAAATCGGATTATCCTTAATCTCATTCAGGAAACGTTCGGCATCCTCACGCAGTTCCTTCGCTTGTGACGTATTCTCTTTCACCTTCCAAGGCAGGTAGAACATCTTCCAGTTGAAATATGGTAACACATCACTTATCGATACTGGAGTTACAAACCTCTGTCCTAAGAACAGCGGAGTCGGTCGCTTGGAGCTTTCTAAATATTCAGCTTTTTCAGAGCACTCTGAATATTCTGATTTCATCGGCTCTTTCTCCTCTTTTTTCTTCGTGAATTCTTCTCTCAGTTTCTCCTGTTCCTTTCTGTTCTCCTCTATCGCCGTTTGTCTCTGACGTTCGTCTATTAACTTCATCGACAATACGGCATTCTCCGAAGCATCATGCACATGGAACACACTTCCGTCGTAGAGCGGAGCAATCTTCACGGCCGTATGTACGTCCGACGTAGTGGCACCGCCCACAACAATAGGAATTCTCATCCCTGCTTCCTGCATTGCCTCTGCCACATGACACATTTCTTCGAGGGAAGGCGTAATCAGTCCAGATAGGCAGACCATATCCACCTTCTCCCTTATGGCGGTTTCTATTATAGTTTCTTTCGGGACCATCACTCCGAGGTCTATCACCTCGAAATTATTACATTGCATCACCACGACAACAATATTCTTACCTATATCATGCACATCACCCTTCACGGTAGCAATAAGTATCTTACCTGCCTTTGCCACCTGATTGTCAGCACCCTCAATCATATACGGATGCAGAATATCCACAGACTGCTTCATCATACGTGCTGTCTTTACCACCTGTGGCAAGAACATCTGTCCCGTTCCGAACAACTCTCCCACTCTGTTCATGCCATCCATCAGCGGACCGGATATGATATCTATTGCCTTGTCACCACGACCTATCAGTTCCACGATGTCAGCCTCCAATGTCATACTACCACCATCAATCAAAGCTTGTCGAAGGCGTTCTTCAGGAGTAGTTTCTTTATGAGCATTCTGAATATTCTGAGTATTCTGAATATTATCCTTACTTTGAGCATATCCTTTTGCCAGTTCTATAAGTCGTTCGCTGGCTCCTGCATCACTGTTCATCACCACATCGGCTATACCACATTTCAGTTCCTCAGGAATAGAGTCGTAGTCCAGCCTCGTTGCCGGATTCATGATAGCCATACCCATTCCTTTCTCCGTAGCATAGTGGAGGAATACCGAATGCATAGCCTCACGTATATAGTTATTCCCACGGAACGCAAAACTCAGATTCGACAATCCGCCCGACACCCTTGCCCCGGGCAGGTTCTCCCTTATCCACTGCGTCGCATTGATAAAATCCTTCGCATAGTTGGCATGTTCATCCATACCCGTAGCAATAGTGAGCACGTTCGGGTCAAATATGATGTCTGTAGCACTGAATCCCACCTTCTCCGTCAACAATCTGTAAGCACGCTTACAAATCGCAATACGTCGCTCATAGTCGGTAGCCTGTCCTTCTTCGTCGAAACACATCACAATCACAGCGGCACCCAACTGTCTGATACGGCGCGCCTGCTTCACGAATACCCCCTCACCCATCTTCAGACTGATACTGTTCACGATGCACTTGCCCTGACAGCACTTCAGTCCCTCCTCAATCACCTCAAAACGACTCGAGTCAATCATCAACGGCACTCGGCTTATTGCAGGATCACTCATCAATAGGTTCACGAACGTACGCATCTCCGCCTTCGCATCCAACAGACCGTCATCCATATTTATGTCAATAGCCTGTGCTCCGTCCTCCACCTGCTTTCGCGCTATAGCCAAAGCCTCGTCATATTTCTTCTCATTTATCAGTCTGAGAAACTTACGCGAACCAGCCACATTACAACGCTCACCCACAGTGATAAAATCCGACGGCTCGTAGTGGAACGCCTCCAATCCGGCCAACTTAGTAAACTGGGGCGCCATGTCGTTATGTCGATATGTCGTAATGTCGATATGTCGTAAAGGGGCGCCCCCCTCGGAAAGAATTCTCCTCATCTCCATTATATGCTCCGGCGTCGTACCGCAACAGCCACCCACAATATTGACCAGGTCCTCCTTGAGCATTTGTTCAATCTGTCGTCCCATAATCTCAGGGGTGTCGTCATACTCACCAAACTGATTCGGCAGACCAGCATTTGGGTGGCACGACACATAGCACGGAGCCACCTCCGCCATGCGACGCAAATATGGAATCATACCGCTGGCACCCATTCCGCAGTTCAGTCCTACCGACAAAGGGCGTGCATGCATCACCGACGTAACGAACGCCTCCACCGTCTGTCCGCTGAGCAGTCGTCCGCTTGAGTCGCTCGCCGTCATACTGAGCAACAGTTCTGTATCTCTGCCCATGCGTTCTTTCACCTGCATGAAAGCCGAAATCGCAGCCTTCGCATTCAGCGTATCGAAAATAGTCTCAATCAAAATACCGTCAACCCCTTCCTTCATCAGAGCCTCAATCTGCTCTATGTAATTATCTTCCATCTCATCGAACGTGATGGAACGCGCCTCGGGTCTGCTCACATCCTCACTCATCGACAGCATCTTATTCGTCGGACCCACATCGCCCAGCACATATCGTGGCTGATCAGGGGTGAGAGCCGTCATTCTGTCTGCCTCCTCACGGGCAATTCTTGCCCCCGCACGGTTAATCTCCTTTATCTTGTCGTCTAGATGATACTCTTTCTGTGAAATACGCTGCGCACAAAAAGTATTTGTAGTTATAATATCAGCACCAGCTTCTAGATACCTGCGATGCAAATTCCTCACCGCCTCCGGATTCGTCAGACACAACGCATCATTATTGCCCGACATCAGTACCGAACCGGTAGCTCCATCAAGCAATAAGACCCTCTTCGATATACTCTCTCTTAACGTCATTAAATTAAGCTCATTATTTCCTCAATCTGTGCCGACGCATTCATCGTATAGAAATGCAGACACGGTGTATTACGTTCTTTCAATTCGCGGCACTGCCTTACACACCATTCCGTACCCACCTTCTTCACCTCTTCGTTCGTCTTGCACATTTCCAACTTCTCCACCAATTCATCGGGGAAATCCACACGGAACGTTCTTGGCAACATAGTAATGTGATTAAGTGTACCCAGTGGTTTCAGTCCCGGCACGATAGGCACCGTAATGCCCGCTTCGCGACACCTGTCCACAAACCTGAAAAACTTCGTATTATCGAAAAACATCTGTGTCACCACATATCCTGCTCCCAGTTCCACTTTTCGCTTCAGTGCCCTCAAGTCCGAAGCGAAACTCATCGCCTCTTCGTGCTTCTCCGGATAACCCGCCACACCGTAAGTGAATGGACGTTCATCCCCCATCTCGCGTAGTTCTCCATATAGCAAATGTCCATCGTTGAAACGGTTCACCTGTTCACATAGTTCGCTGGCATAACTCAGTCCTCCCTCTTTCGGAATGAACTTCGAATCCTGCTTCGACTTGTCGCCCCTCAAAATCAGTAAATCCTTCATATCGAGGAACGACAAATCCAGCAATTCATACTCCGTCTCCTGCTGACTATATCCGCTACAGATGACATGCGGCACCACGGGCACCCCATACTTCTGCTTTATAGCGTATGCAATCGCCACCGTGCCCGGACGCAGTCTCTCCTCTACCCTCTTATACTGTCCCGGAGCCACTTCCTTATATGTATAGTCTGAACGGTGGGTAGTCACCTCGATAAATGCCGGCTCAAACTTCATCAAACGGTCAATAGTACCGTAAATCTGCTCGATACTCTTTCCTCGAACAGGTGGTAAGACCTCGAACGAAAACAACGTCTCGTTCGTACTATTCAGTATATCCGTTACGCTTTTCATCATAACCAATCACATCAATTACATAATTTCAAGGTGCAAAAGTAATGTATTTTTTGGGGTTGTGCCATACAAACCACCCCTAGAAACATGTTTTTTTTAACAAAAAGACAAAAAAACTTGTAAAAATTTTGTTTTTTTATAGGTGGGGGGTAAATTTGCAGCCAAACATATATGTTCTTTTTTTATTTAATACCAAAACAAAGCATAAATGTTGGTAACATTTGCATCCATTGATATTATCTTGTATAAATGAATGTCATACAAATAAATAGCGGGGAATACATTGGCATGAGGGTCTTGGCGATTAAGTCAATCCCCCATATTTCCATATTATCTGAGAATAGCACTCCTCAAGAACATATTGAGCATTATGCCAAGGATATGGCTAATCTGCTAAGTGAAGTGTATCAACAATACAAGGAAATGTACAAGCAGGGTAGTCAGAATACAGACATTGCCTTGGAAATAAGTTGGGTTAATGAGGTTGTTCCCAATCAGCCCTATAAAGCCAAGATACATTTGTACCTTATATTGCGAAGCATTCACAGGATACAAGAACAGGCAGACAAAACGCTTCAAGTGTTGCTCGGCCTCATAAAGGCAACACTTGATAGTGGTAGATATGAATATGAAGAGTGCAACTTTTCCGAATATTATGCTATATTTAAAGATGTCAGCAATGACGGCATTCAGGCTATTGTTAAAGAAGAGCGTATCGAAGACCTGCAAAATAGCTACTTACCAGCATGCTACGCATTTGACAAATTGCCTACTGATTATCAAGATTTAAGCCGCATAGCGAACATCCTTATCATGCATCCTGGATGTGCAGTATCCTTCCAACTTATTCCTACCTTTTATAATAATGAGGAGCTCACAGAATTAAATCGTCTGAATCAAAATGTGAGCATGCTTAGCCAAGGTGTCAGAGACCAACAAGTAGGCAATGTGAGTTTTACGAATGCGGAGCAAGTCAGTCAGCTTTATAAATACTATTCAGACAATAAAAACAGACCGCTATTCCAATATAACATTATTATATATGGGGGATCCCAGTCATTAAGTGCTGTTTCGACCCGTGTATTAGGGCAGTTGAACTCCACAGAGCAAAACACGCCAAATCTTCAACTAATAAACCTTCCTCACGAAGAAGTCTTCGCATCACAGGAAATGCTTTATCCACAACCATGGGTTGTAAGTGACATTTTGCTGAACCGCAACAGAAACACATCAATATGGAGTAGCGGTTATGTGAGCAATGCCCTTTACAGGTTTCCTTTTATTATCACCTCCGAAGAAGCCGCAGCGTTTTTCCGACTACCTATTGGAGATGATCGTGTGAATGCGGGTCTGACGGTTAATGAAACAGGAAAGACAAGTAAAACCTATTCCCAGAACCTCATTAACGCTGGTGACATTGAGATTGGAAAGTTGAAATCCTCGTCATCTAACTCTATAGGCTTTACGCTGAAGGATCTTGCAAAACATATGCTTGTTGTAGGCACCCCAGGTTCAGGTAAGACAACTTTCTCTGTTGGACTACTTGACCGCCTCTGGAAGGATCATCATATTCCTTTCCTTGTCATAGAACCCGCAAAGAACGAATATCGAGCTTTAATCCAAAGTATTCCAGAACTACAGATTTTTACTCCTGGAAAGAACTTTATTTCACCGTTCGTATTCAATCCCTTCGTACCGCCAAAGAATGTCCGATTGGAAACATATAAGTCAACGCTGAAGACTGCATTTGCTGCAGGAGTTTCCATGTCAACACCGCTTGACAAGATTTTCGAGGACACCATCAACAACTGCTACTCCGACTTCCGTTGGCTCGATTCCTATACGACTGACAATAAGGGACAGACATTCAACATAACAGACTTCATCAAGTGTTTCCAAGAGACATTCGATGAGATAGGCTACACAGGAGATGCGAAAAATATTGGTCGGGCAGGTATTGTGAGACTGAAAAGTCTTGTAAATCTGTTTGATAACTATTACTCCATCCCCATTGAGGATATACTCCAAAAACCGACTATTATAGAGTTGGCTGCCATAGAGAATAGTGAGCAGAAAGCACTGATTATAGCATTACTGCTACTATCTATCCTTGCTTACGTGAATGCTAACTACATAGGTGAAGGTGGATTGCGAAACTTCATCTTATTGGAAGAGGCACACGTACTGCTTGATGCTGATACAAACGTAGGAGAAGGTTCAGCTAACCCAAGTGCAATAGCTCAAGGACTTGTTAAACGAATGCTTGCAGAAATCCGTTCTTACGGAGTAGGAATAGCCATTGCAGACCAGTCGCCCCGTAAAGTCGGTATCGATATCGTGGCTCTCACCGATATAAAAGTAGCATTCAGACTTGTTGAAGGTCAAGATAAAGAGATACTTGCTAATTCAACGAGTATGAGTGAGACGCAAATGGCACGATTGGCAAAGCTTAAACCTGGCGAAGCATTCCTGTTCTTCAACCGGTTGGATGAGCCCGAGGAGATTGTTACACCCGACTATCGTTTAAACAATCAGATAAGTATATCGCTTTCTGACGATGGTATAAAGCAACTCAGCACGTATTGGAACGACAAACAGGAGAAATTGTGCCCATACCCTGAGTGTGTCTTTGCATCTTGCTGTGAGAAATGCTGTGACTATAATCGTCGTCTATTGGCTCGGGAAGTTGCACGACGTATCTTCCGTCAAAATATTCCACTGAATGTGAAAGACGCGGAACCTGTAAGGAAAACATTCTCCAGGTTCTCTGTTCTGATACAGAATGAGTTGAATGATGAGCCATTCTCAAACGAGTTGCGTACATGTGTAAAAGTACATTTCTGGCGCAAATTGAAATATGACACGAAACTAAGAATACGTCCGATAGATATAGAAGACTCAATCAAGCGAGATTATCAATCAAAAATGCAAGATACCCCAAACTAATTTTTAACAAATCATTAATAATTATGGAATATTCAGAATTGATTAAAAATACGGTAGATTTATACAAGACCATTAAAAGCCGAAGAGAAACAGAGAAAGTTCTTGATACCCAGTTCTATGCTATTTCCAGTGGTGTGATAGGAGTAACCATAGGCGTATTGGTCGGTATTGTGGCTCTTATTTTCCAAATGGCGTTTCCCGCTCATGAGGACAGTACATTGTTATCAGTTGTCATGTGCCTATTTCTTGTTGCCTTGCTGGCTTTTGATGTGTGGCTAATCTATCCATTAATACTGGACAAGTCGGTTGAAATCATGCAAAAAGTTATGGACACATTTATCGTTCTTATTCTGACTGCAGCAGGTTTCTTCCTTGGAGTTTATGGCTTCATTTTCATTCTTGCATTAGCCATCTGTTACATAATTCTTAAAAATTGCGCTACCTATAATGTTCAAAAGATAGGAATATTTTCTAGCCCAAAGAGCATCATATTATGAGATAATATACCGATAGCAAAGACAACTGACAATGCGATTCTCCAAAAAAATCAAAACATAATTATGAAAGAGTACGATGACAATAACGACGATTGGCAAGACGAAGCAGAGGATATAAATCAAGCAGAGGGAAGTGAATGGGACAGCGACGCCACTCAAGCCGATACAAATACATCATTAGACGAAGGGGAAGCTGATCGTTACGACCTTACAGATGTCGGTCCTGACTATTCATCAAGCGAATCTGGCGATGACCTCACAGAAAGCGGTCCAGACTACTCATCAGACGAAGACCGGGAAGATGCCGTATCGCCTTTCTACTCTGGACAAGACACAGAGGAAGGAGGTAGTGACTTTGACAGTGATTTCTCGCAGGACAATGAATGGGACTGGGATGCTACCGGCGGAGATGACAATAGCGATAGCGAAGACTACTTCCCTGAAAACGACAATGCCTGGGATCAAGGTGACGACAGCAGTTATGGCGACGATGATTATGAAGGTGGAGACGGAGATGGTGGAGGATGGGGAACTGACGGTGGAGACATGACCGATACAAGTAGTGACTTCAGCAGTGATTCAGCCAGCGATGTCGGCGGTGGTGACGATATAGAGTAATTCTTAATTAACATACAACTACTATGGGACTTTTTCACAGAAACGAGAATGAAGCAAATTTTGCCGGTGGCAGCAAAAACGTCATGGAGTCTATCCAACGACTCAATGACACAGGTACATTAATTTATCTTGATAACCGTCAAGATTTCAATACAAACTCCGTTATAACAGTAGCCCCTAACGAACAGGCTATATTCATCAAGAACGGAGAACTCTACGGAGTACTGCCTAGCGGGCGTCACGAAATCAAAACAGAAAACTATCCTGTCTTAAGTCGCATACGCAATATGCTGACAGGTGGAATTAGCACTTTCTCTTGTCAGGTATATCACGTTCAGACAAACTATCAAAACGTAAACTGGGGAACTCAGATGCCTATCGAAATTGAAGACCATCATTTAGGCGACGGAGTACCCACCCTTATCAGGGGTTCGGCAACATTCCGTATTCGGTTCAACATTAACGATGATGATCAAGTTGCAGTCAAAGCATTCATGGACATCATGGGAGATAAAAGCACTTTCACTACGACCGACCTTGAACTATTCTTCCAATCACAGATTTCACAGGAAATCAGCGATTTGATTGGAAAGAAACTGGAAGAACGTTCACTTACAAGGTCAATAAACGCAATATCAAGCCAACTTAAAGACTTTTCAAAGGAGTTGATGCCAGCCTTCGAAGAATTGTTCTATAAATTCGGATTTGAACTGGAAAATTTCTCATTTGGTGGTCTAAGCATTGATGATACAGAAGAGCGCAGAATATGGCGTGACCGTCTATCTGCCGCTAAGAATATCGGATACACCCCCAACTACAATCAGGCTGTTCAGCAGGAACTTCTGAAGGATGTTGCCACCAACCCTGGAGCTGGTGGAATAGCAAGTGCAGGAGCCGGTTTAGGCATGGGAATGGCAGCCGGCAACGCTTTTGCACAGATGGCCACGACAGCATTCGGCAATCCGCAACCCCAGCAACCGCCACAGCCGCAGGGATTCGGTGGGCAAGGTCGTTTCGGGACAGGAGCACCACAACAACAGGCTGCACCACAATCAGATCCGATGGAAGCACTGACAAAAATGAAACAGTTGCTTGATGCAGGACTTATCAAGCAAGAGCAGTATGATGCAAAAGTAGCAGAGATTATGAGTCGTTTATAACATCTTAATTTTACAAAAAATGAAAGAGAATTCCTTCAAAATCATCATCGCTCTGATATTCCTTATTGCATTCAATGCACTCTTTTTCATTCTGGGAGGCACAGAGCGCACTCAAACAGAATGGATTAGTTACGGATTCATCCATGCAGCTTATCTCCTGCTGTTAATGACTCCTTTATTCTGCAATGCCGATCGCGGACAAACTGTTCTCTCCGCTACACTTTATTTGCATGCCTTAATGTACTTTTTCCTTGAACTCATAGTTGGCATTGGATTCATCTGGTACAATCCGCCATCAATCACATGGCCGGCAATCATTCAAGGCGGCATGCTGGTTATATTCCTCGTAATTCACCTAATGAGTGTTTTGGCAAATGACGCCACGAAAGCATCGCTCTCAAAGCAAAGAAAAGAACGAATTTACATCCGTTCTCTAGCAGAAGATCTCCACGAAGCCATGCACAAAGTTACAGATCCAGACTTGCGTAGTCAGATTGCAGACTGCTATGAAACCATGAACAGAAGTACACTAGAAAGTTTCCCTGAAGCAGAAGATGCAGAGATGGCACTTGAAGATGCAGTCACGAACCTTTGTACATGCATAGAACAAGGCGATGAAACAAGGGTAAAACAATCGATAACATCTGTACAGACAGCAATCAAAAAGAGAAATCGTGCAATAAAGATGGCACGTCACTCCTATTAGAATAATCCAATAACGAATTTTTATACAACAACCTTTATTATTAATTCCTTAAAAAAACTGACTCACTATGGCAGCAGAACAAACATTTAAACTACAGCAGGTGGAATGTCCATCATGTCGTCGTCCAATTAACACTTTCAACCCCAAAAAACTGATGGCAGAATGTCCATATTGCCACAGCAAACTGGTAAATCCACTGGTTAAGCCAAAGGACGTACCTGTACCTGAAAGAATCATACCGTTCACCACAGACGAGCAAACATTCGAAAATGCACTCGTAAATGCACTCGTAAATCAGGACTACGTACCAACAAACATCTTCCAGGCTATCAGCACAGGCGATGTCATCCAGACCTACCTGCCAATGTACCTATACGAAGGAACATACAATGCTTCATGGAGTTGCGAATCAGCCTATGAAGATCAGCAAGTAAACATCAAGAGCAACTGGACTGACAGTGGTAAGACAATCTCCACAAAAAACGTAAAGAAATGGCGTCCGCAAAATGGTAATGCATCAGGTAACTTTGCTTTCTTATGCCTTGCTAACGAAGGAGAGGAAATTCCAAACGAATTGCGCGAATTCACTCGTCTGTTCCCATACGATGTCATGATGTCTAAAGAGTTCAATATTGACATGATTGACTACAACGACGAAAATCTCATGACACTCGAACGTAATGCCGACTCAACCCTAATCTGGCAAAAGTATGGAAAAGACATGGTAGACGAGACTGCAAAGAAAGCAGCACACTTCCAAATTGGCGACCAAGAGATACGCAACTTCCGCGCATCCTCAAGCTATAACCTAACCACTACCGGAAAATACGTTCTTGCACCATTCTGGTTTGTTTACTATAACTATGCTGGTGGACAGTACCACTTCCTCATGGACGGTATCGGTGAACGCACATCCTACAGTTATCCTACCGATCAAGAAGAAATAGATTTCGTTAACAGCAAGAATAGAATCGCGAAATATGTTGGATGGCTTTGGATTCTGGCACCAATACTTTGGTATTTTCTCAACTTTACAGTTGCAGCAGTCTATCTCATTATCTGGTTCATCGCTAAGATTATCGTCAGGAAAGTTATGAACAAGCAGATTGATGCAAAACTTGAAGAGTCAAGAGCCAAACGACAGGAAGGAGCAAGCAGAATCTAACATTCACTGCGTTGCATAAATTTATCCTAAACGTCGTTCATACGGCTCGCCTATGACGCTGAAATTCCAAGCGCTTGGAAATTAAATTCTAAGCGCTTGGAATTTTATTTCTAAGCGCTTAGAATTTTGACGTCGCAGGGGCGTGGATTTTTACCCCATTCGACATGTCTTAATCGTTATACTGGAGATACACTTATTTCCCCACTTGCTGGAATGCCATAGCGTAGAGCTTCATCTGCTTGACCATAGCGAGGAGTCCGTTGGAACGAGTGGGAGAGAGATGCTCGCTGAGTCCTATATCTGCGATGAAATGGAGGTTGGCATTTAGAATGTCGGCAGGAGTCTGA
>CAJODY010000013.1 GCA_905233285.1 uncultured Bacteroidaceae bacterium | reverse complement strand
ATATGTCTTTATGTATAATTAGGGAATGTTATTCAGTTAGGAGTTAGGAGTTACGTTTATACATACTATACAGCTACGCCAGTCCGCATAACTTCACGATAGATTGGAGTGTCCTCCCCGTTTTCAAGCAAAATGGGTTCGATGTAGAGACTTACCTTATCGACGTCGCGATTGAGCGAGACAGCCGTATCCCACCACGTATCCTCGTCTATCTTTGGCACGATGACAGCAACGTCAATGTCGCTCCACTCGTTAGGACAGTCTTTGGCATAGGAACCGAACATCATGACTTTCATGGCCGGGTCGAAACGCGGGGCGATGAGTTCCTTATAACGACGAACTAACTCTAGGGCGAACCACTTAGGCAGGATGCTCCCTACGGTGAGCGGCGTAAAGTTCACCGGGTCGAGGACTTTTCCTTTATTCTTTCCAGTATCCATGCGTGTAGTTTTTTTGTCTGTTCAAGTATTTCACCAGCGCTGGGAGGTAACCGAGATGGGTGTGCAGTTGTAATATTATGCTTATTTTGCTTCCGTCACGAAACACGCCACGAGGCCGTAGGTGATGGTGGGGCGTATCCATATTTCAGTCAGCATGTAGTTGGTGTACTCGTCGGTAGGCTCAAAATACATGATGTCGATTTGGTAGAGTGTGGCTATGACAATATCGATAACGCAAATGGCCCACAGGTTGCTCTTCGAATAGCTCTTCCAGTCCTTGCGGGCATAGAAGTAGGTGAGCGTGCAGAGCAGCAGCACGGACAGCGTGAAACACGACAGGTGTAGCGGATAGTTAGCTAATGGTGGTGCAAAAAGGATGTCGCGCAGCAACACCGTGATGCCAACGGACAAGGAGCACCAGTAATTGAACCGCAGGCTGTCAATGCGATTAAAGAAATACATCCATATCATTACTAAACAGGCAACGTAAAATAGGTTCAGCACTAGTTCCGGCCACGCATTCGTCAGCCCGAAATGCGCCACTCCATAAAGCATCACGCCTACTGACACCATGCCTGCCACGGCGGTAATCACAATGTCGAACACTTTCGCATTTTTCTTGAATCTTGTCTTCATGTCTATATTGTTTGATGGTGCAGAAAACTATCCGAATGCAAATATAGTGCAAGGTGAGTGAAATACCAAATTTATTTGGATATTTCCGAACCGACGAACGAAGAAAGCGCAGAGCGATGCTTGCATCGACTATGCCTTACAAGGAAGAGGAAGGCGAAGCCAGCCCCACGTAGCCTATATTCGCTGAAGGCAACGTACGGATAAGCGAGCTGTGACTTAGACTTTTTTGCATTCATTGACTGACAAAGTGGAATAAAAGTTTGGATATTCACGTAAAATGCAATAATTTTGCGACCATATTCCTGAATTTTATATAAAAATCGGGAGTACGGGTTCAAAATTTAAGGTTTTTATGTATAAGAGATTATTTGATATTGAGAACAAACTGGACGAAGGTATGTTCCTGTTTGGTGCCCGTCAGACTGGCAAGTCAACCCTTTTGAAAGAGCGCTTCAAAGGAGCAATATACTACGATTTGCTTGATCCCGACGTAAGGAAGGCTTTCAAGAGAAATCCCAATTCCCTGAAGGAGGCATTGTGGGACAAAGCTGCAGGCACACTCGTCATCATAGATGAGATACAAAAAGTGCCAGAGCTCCTCGATATCGTTCACATGTTGATGGTGGATAAAGGGCTATGCTTCATCCTGAGCGGCTCCAGCTCCCGGAAGTTGAAACGTGGAGCCAACACTCTTGGAGGCCGTGCCATACCGGAGACACTGTACCCACTGGTATGGCCAGAGGTGACTGACTTTCAGTTGGATCGCGCCGTGCAGAATGGAATGATTCCACGACATTACATGGTTGCAGACGCCACCAAGCGCCTTTCGGCCTATGTGCAAATCTATTTGAGCGAAGAAATCCGAGAAGAAGGCGAAGTGCGTGAACTAGATGCCTTTGAGCGCTTTATGGAGGTTGCCGCCATATCCGATGGCGAGATGCTGAACTTTTCCAACATCGCATCTGACTGCGGCGTCTCCGCCAAGACAGTCAAATCCTATTTCCAGATTCTCTACGACACACTCATAGGCTATGAGATTCCCGCTTACAGGAAGGCAATCAAGCGAAGGATTATTCAGGCGCCACGTTTCTATTACTTCGATGTCGGTCTGGCCAACTACCTCATGGGACGTCACGACCTGAAACGGGGCACCGATGACTACGGGCATGCCTTCGAGCACTTTGTCATGCAAGAGATAATCGCCTACAAGGGCTACCACGACAAGCGGGACGAAATATCCTATTGGCACACATACGACAAGAAGGAGGTAGATGCCGTCATCGGTGATGCTAAGGTTGCCATAGAAATCAAGTCCTCCGAGCAGTTGAAGGCCAAGCACAAAGTCGGATTGAAGGCCTTCAAGGAGGAGCACCCCGATTGCCGCCTCATCTTAGTTTCGTTAGATCCCATCACCCGGAAAACGGAGAACATAGAATTGATTTATATTCTTGATTTCCTTAGAATGTTGTGGAATGGTGACATCTTTTAACTGATAAATGCTCCTGAACGATGGCAATACAGTTGACGTATAGAAGGACAAGCAGGATGTCGATGCGAATCGTGAAGAACGGCGATGTGCATGTGTCGGCTCCATGGGGCATGCCGAGAAGGGAGGTGGAGGAGTTCGTCGAGAGACATAGGGAGTGGATTATAGAGAATAGGAAAAAAGCAATGGAAAGGCAGGACAGACGGAATGCATTCTATGCCCAGTTGCCGTTGACGACGAGGGCCCAAAGGACGGAGGCTGTGGAGAAGTTGAAGGCAATGGTGGAACCGATGGTGGAGCGGCATGCAAGAGAGATGGAAGTAAGTCCTTCAAATGTCCAATACAGGGCTATGGTGTCGAGATGGGGTGTGTGCAATGTCCGAAGTCGATCCATCTGCTTTTCCCTGTATCTGTTGCTGCTGCCCGAGTGGTGCGTGGAGCATATCGTGGTGCATGAGTTGTGTCATTTACTGGAGCCAAGTCATAATGCACGATTCCACGCTCTGATGGACAGGTTCTTCCCCAAATGGCGGGAAGCAAGAAAAGAGGCAGGCAGAAAAATGAAAGGATAAAAAATTGTACGTTGCCTGCGGCGTCATCGCTTGCGCTTTCGTAACAAAGTGGAGAAAGAACGTACTACGCTCGGCATAAAAAATAAATGAGTTTATTTTGTTCTGCTCTCACTTAATCGTACCTTTGTGCCCGATTATGCAACAGAGACAGTATCAGGTTCAGACGGAGGCGCAACTGCTGAAGTTGTCGCCACTGCAGCTTATGACGACGAAGCTGTTGGAACTGCCTATTGTCGAACTGGAACAGAGGGTGAAGGATGAGGCTATCGATAATGTGACGCTGGAGACGGAAAGTCGCGAGGAAGAAACTCCCGACCCTGAAAGAGAGGCCAATGAACACGAGGAAAACCCTGACAATGAGGGGGAGATGGACGAAGGGCAGGACTCTGCAACTGACTATGACGATGACATGTTCGATTCGGACGATGTACCTGTGGCAGGAAAGTACAGCGGAGAGGAACGGCAGGATATGCCTATAGGCGATACGGTATCGTTCGTGGACGGTCTGATGGAGCAGCTTATAGACTTTGACCTTACTACTCATCAGCGTACATTAGTAGAATATCTGATAAATTCGCTCAACGACAACGGTTTCATCGATGTTCCGCTGCATAAGATTGCAGACGAGATGCTGTTTCAGCATAATATCGAGACTGATGAGGAGGAACTGGAGGAGGCACTGAAGGTACTGCAGCAGTTTGACCCCGCAGGAATCGGGGCAAGAGATACAAGAGAGTGTCTGCTACTGCAAATTGACCGCAGAATGAACGACAAGGAGCATCTGCTGGGCGAGAAGTATTTTCTGCTGGAAGAAGGCAGGCGGATTATAGACGAACACTACGACCTGTTCGTAAATAATAATACGGAGAAACTGGCACGTCTGATGGGCATTTCGCCTACGAAGCTGAAGTTGGTGTTCGACGAACTGAAGAAACTGAATCTGCACCCGGGACTGGCTCTGACGGAGTCGGCAAAGGACAGGGTGGGTTCGGCAGTACCCGATTTCATCGTTGAAACAGATGAGAACGGACTGGTAAACTGCCGTCTGAACAACGGCGAACTGCCCGTGATGCATATCAGCAAGGATTATCTCAACCAGTTGAAAGCGTATGAGAAGACGGAAAGGAAACTGAGTCGAAGTGAACAAGATTTCGTGACTTACACCCGCAATAAGGTGGAGGCTGCAAAACTGTTCATCGACGCTGTGCGCCAGAGGAACGAGACGCTGATACGGACGATGAGGGCTATCATAAAGCTGCAAAAGCAGTTTTTCCTGACTCAAGATACAGACGACCTAAACCCGCTCATACTGAAAGATGTGGCAGAAGAGGCTGGGTATGATATATCGACGGTGTCAAGGGTGAGAAACAGCAAGTATTGCATGGTGGACGGACGGATTTATCCGTTATCGTTCTTCTTCAAGCATACACGCTCAAACGCACAGGGCGAGACTGTGGATGCGGACAAGGCAAAGGAGATGATGAGGCAGATGATAAAGGAAGAAAACAAGGAAGCTCCGCTAAGCGATTCGCAGCTATCGGAGTTACTGGCACGACAAGGACTAAACATAAAACGCCGCACGGTGGCAAAATATCGCGATGAAATGGGTATTCCGCCCGTACAGAAACGACTGAGCACATGAGCGAGAAACGACTGATGAAAATAGCAAGGGTACTCTCGATAGTATTCTCTCCGTTCTACACTCCGGTGTGGATTCTCATGGTGTTGTTCTTTTACAGCTACCTGCAGATGCTACCGATAGAATACAGACTTTTCCTGCTGTTCACCGTGTTCATCTTTACCGTATTCATTCCGCGCCTGGGCATCAATATCTTCCGTATGGTGATGAGATGGACACACTTGCAGTTGTCGCATCGTGAACACCGACACATGCCTTACCTGCTGACAATTTGCAGCTATACGGTGTGTCTGGTGGTGTTGTCGAGAATCAACGTGGTGATGTTTGTAAGGGGCGTGGTGATGGCAGCCTTCGTATCGCAGGTAATCTGCGTGTTCATCAACACATGGTGGAAGGTAAGCACCCACATGGTAGGCATGGGTGGTATGGTAGGCGCACTGATAGCCTTCAGCAACCTGTTCTACTTCAACCCGATGTGGTATGTTTGTGCACTTATCCTGTTGAGTGGGGCATTGGGAACCAGCCGTATCATCCTGCGACAGCATTCGTTGGCTCAGGTAATAGTTGGATTCATCATCGGTTTCGTCTGCTCGATGGTTTTTATCCTGCTGGCGTGGATGTAGTTAAGAATTAATAAAAGGCGCCCGTCGACATAACGACATACCGACATGTCGACATATCGAAAAAGTTGGGGCGCCTAAAAACTAAAGATATGACACCAATCGTTTCAATTATCATGGGCAGCACTAGTGACCTGCCCGTTATGGAGAAAGCAGCACAGTTTCTCGACGAGATGCAGATTCCGTTCGAGATTAACGCATTATCCGCACATCGTACACCAGATGCAGTAGAAGCTTTTGCAAAGGGTGCCAAGGCACGCGGTATCAAGGTAATCATTGCTGGAGCAGGTATGGCTGCAGCTCTGCCCGGAGTGATAGCAGCCAGTACTACATTGCCCGTCATAGGAGTACCTATCAAGGGTAGTGTGCTCGATGGAATGGATGCCGTGTTCTCAATCATGCAGATGCCTCCGGGCATACCTGTGGCAACAGTCGCTATCAACGGTGCACTGAACGCAGCCATCCTGGCTGTAGAGATGATGGCATTGGGCGATGAGCAGCTAGCTGAAAAGTTTGCTGAGTATAAGAAAGGTCTCTGCAAGAAGATAGAGAAGGCAAATGCCGAACTAAAAGAGGTAAAATACACTTATAAATGCTGATGATGTATAAACGTAGAGAGAGTTGGGAGGTATGCGTAGGCGGTGTGCAACTCGGGGGTAAGAACCCGATACGCATACAGTCGATGGCTAACACCTCGACGATGGACACGGAGGGCAGCATAGCACAAGCCAAGCGTATTGTAGATGCAGGTGGTGAGATAGTACGTTTTACCACTCAAGGACAGCGCGAGGCTCTTAATATGCAAGCCATAAAGGACGGACTGCGCAGGGACGGATATACGGTACCTCTGGTGGCTGACGTACATTTCAACGCTGCCGTAGCCGATACAGCTGCAACCATCTGCGAGAAGGTGCGCATCAATCCGGGTAACTATGTCGACCCAGCCCGCACATTCAAAAGTCTGGAATATACAGACGAGGAATATGCCGATGAAATTAAGAAAATCGAGAGCCGTTTCGTGCCATTCCTGAATATCTGCAAAGAGCACGGAACTGCTATACGAATAGGTGTGAACCACGGTTCGCTGTCGGATCGTATTATGTCGCGCTATGGCGACACACCCGAAGGCATGGTGGAGTCGTGCATGGAGTTCCTTAGAATCTGTGTAAAGGAGCAGTTCAGGAATGTGGTCATATCCATCAAAGCCAGCAACACGGTAGTGATGGTACGTACGGTCAGACTGCTCGTGAAGGAGATGGAGAAGGAAGGCATGGCATTCCCATTGCATCTGGGAGTGACGGAAGCCGGTGAAGGTGAGGACGGCAGGATAAAGAGTGCCGTAGGCATCGGTGCACTACTCTGTGAAGGCATTGGCGACACGATACGTGTGAGCCTGTCGGAAGCTCCGGAAAAAGAGATTCCCGTAGCCCGCAAACTGGTGGACTGCATCGCGGAATGTGCGCAACTGAGAGAAAAAGTCAAGGCTTCGATAAAAGATGACACTGTCACCTTGATTCTAAACGAAACGTCATGGGAAGACTTGCAACTGAAAGCTGCAATGACGACAGGAGCACTTTTTATCGATGGATTGGCGCATAAACTGAAAATAAAGAACAAGGAATTTTCGGAAGAACGGCTTACAGACCTGGCTGATTCGATATTGCAGGCTGCAAGGGTGAAGTTCGTAAAGACCGAGTACATATCTTGTCCGGGCTGCGGACGCACGCTATATAATCTGGAGAAGACCATCGCGAAGATTAAGGAAGCCACACGTCACCTCGTAGGACTGAAGATCGGCATCATGGGATGTATCGTAAACGGACCGGGCGAGATGGCCGATGCCGATTACGGATATGTGGGTGCCGGTGTGGGACGGATAAGTTTGTACAAAGGCAAACAGTGTATTGAGAAGAATATCCCAGAGACTGAGGCTGTGAGCCGACTGCTAGAACTGATTGATAACGACATGAAGAGATAGAGGGTAACAAGACCCCCAGGATGCCTCACAACGATGGCAAAAGAAGTACTGTTACATTCCTGTTGTGCTCCCTGTTCGAGTGCAATAATAGAGTGGATGCTGAACAATGATGTGCGTCCAACGATATTCTATTGCAACCCGAACATCTATCCACAGGAGGAGTATGAGATAAGAAAGCAGGAAATAACCAGATATGCCAAACAGTTAGGTCTGGAGATTATAGACGATGATTATAACCACGAAGCCTGGCTTGACTATATAAAAGGATTGGAAACGGAACCTGAACGCGGTAGTCGTTGTCTGGAATGCTTCAAATACCGATTGCTGCGAAGTGCCAAGAAATGCAAGGAACTGGGACTGGAGGAGTTCACCACTACGCTGGCATCAAGCCGTTGGAAATCACTCGAACAGATAATGGAAGCCGGTATGTGGGCTGCCGACCAGGTGAGCGGCGTCAGTTTCGATGCCCGGAATTGGCGAAAGGGAGGATTGCAGGAAAGACGCAATCAACTACTCAAAGAGAATGGTTTCTACAACCAACGATACTGCGGTTGTGAATTTTCAATGCTCAACGCACCCAATGTTCAGGATTAAGCAATTCTTTCTCGCGACGCAACTGGAAATGAAGGGTGTAATTTCCATCCGCATCCGTTCCGATAACACCTAAATTATCCTTTGTCTTCACCGTCTGACCTTTTCGCACCGATACACTCTTCATGCCGGAATATACACTGATGTATTTACCATGACGTACCATTACAATATATGTTGAGCCATATTGGAATATATTGCTCACTTCACCGTTGAATATGGCACGAGCCATGGCTCCCTTTTGACCACGAATGTCGATACCTTTACTATTGAGAGTGACGTTACGAAGTCCCTGAACATTATACATACCGAAATGGCGGACTATATTATAGCCACCGGTAATAGGCATAGGCAGGCGGCCTTTGTTCGATGCGAAGTCGCTGCTCAGTTTTACAGATGTGTCGGAGTACCTATAGTTCTCTGTACGAGTCTCGATAGAAGATGTACTGCCCTTATTCCCTTTCTTCGACAACTTGGCAGTCTTAGAACCCGCCTGAGCATTGCGCCGGGTTTCCTCTTCCTGACGGCGACGTTCTGCTTCCTCCTGACGGCGGCGCTCGGCTTCTATCTCTTCCTGGATGAGTTTTTCTATCTGGTCGCTAAGTGCCTGCTCACGTTTCTGATATTCCGCTATCTGCTTCTGCGTGGCAGCAAGATTCTTATTAAGCAGGGCGGCATTCTTCTCGGCACGACTCTTCAATCCTTCCAAATGCTTCTGCTTAGTCTGCATACTGCTTAGGTTCAGCTCCATTTTAGCCTTTGCTCCCAGCAGACGGTCACGGGCATTATTCACCTCGAGTTGTTTCTCCTTGAGCAGTTCGCCTTGTGCCCGCTGATAGGTAGTGTATTCGCGTATGTAGCGCATACGGCGTATTATCTGTGCGAAGTTGTCGGCAGAGAATATGAATGTGAGTCGTTGCTGCACACTCTGCTGCTTACGTTGCTGAATGAGAGCACGGGCATATTGCTTCTGACGCTGTTCGAGTTCTTTCTCGAGACGTTTCAGTTCAACTGTCATCGAGTCGATATTTGTCTGAAGAACGTGTATTTCGCTGTCAAGACTATCGATTGAACGTTTCTGGGTAGTGATTTGTCCGTTTATCACCAACACACTGTCGAGGTTTGCCTTGATGTTACGTGTCAGCTGCTGTGCACGCTGCTGCTCAAGTTTGCGTTTGCGTTCTGCCTCCGCTTTCTCGTTACGCAGTTGAGTCTTCTTGTCAACCTTTTTTGTGGTAGCAGCCGGCTTCTTAGTCTGTGTCTTCTTAGTAGTGGTCGTCTTTTTTGTAGTCGTCGCTTTCTTACGTTGCTGAGCCTCAACAGGGAGGGCTGTCAGGGAGAAAGCGAGGATAATGCATAATGCATAATGCATCATACATAACGACTGAAATATTTTCTTACTCGGATTCTTCAACTTTTCAATCTTTACAATTCGGAAAGACTTTTAAAGAGTTCTTCAGCTGCAACCCTGTCGTAACGGTCTGGAGGTGTGGTATAGGCATCCCAATCCGATTTGTCATTCTTTCCCGACAGGCGTAGGTTAAGACCAACAGTCTTACGACCTACAGGAATCTGGAACTGTAACTCGTCCGTATCGTTGCGAAGAGCTTGCTGCCAGAAATAGTATTCAATGGTCTCATAGTCTAGTTGGCGTCGCGCATAGCGGTTAAGCTCGTCATATGTCATCGTGACATAACGTTTATTATAGCGGTCGATGACGAGAACATTGAAAGGGTCTATCTCCATACGTCCCACTTCAGAAATACCGAGGAAGGGGTCGTGGATTGACAGTTGTATAACCTCACCCATCCGCATTCGCAGAGTACCACCTGTTCCAATATTGTTGCCGTCGAACGTGAGACGTACTTTGACATGAGCCGTGAGGTTGGTCTGAGTGGTAAGCGACCTGGCGCTACCGGTTGACGGTTGTTCCACCTCTGCAGCCTGTGGTTGGATTGCTTCGGACTGAGTAGAGGCATTCTTACTGCTACGACATCCGACAAGTAATGCAGCAGCCAGAACACAAGCAACATAGATATTACATCTTCGCATATATGTAGATTTTATGGGATTGCACAAATTCGGGTGCAAATTTAAATAAAATAATCCAATTCAACTCTCTGTTTTACTTCCAATTTAACTCCCTTTTTAACTCCCAATTAAAAAAAAATGCTTACCTTCGCGCCCAAATTCAAAACATTATATTTATGAAAGTTGCGATAGTTGGCGCAAGTGGCGCCGTAGGACAGGAATTTCTTCGTGTTCTCGACGAGAGAAACTTCCCTATTGATGAATTGATTTTGTTTGGTTCGACCCGCAGTGCGGGCACGAAATACACCTTCCGTGGCAAGCAGTATGAAGTGCAACTGCTGAAGCACGGCGACGACTTCAAGGGTGTTGACATTGCATTTACAAGTGCCGGAGCTGGTACAAGCAAGGAGTTTGCAGAGGATATCACTAAGTTTGGTGCTGTAATGATTGACAATTCCAGCGCATTCCGTATGGATGCCGACGTGCCGTTGGTAGTGCCTGAATGCAATGCAGAAGATGCCTTGAACCGTCCACGCGGTATCATTGCCAATCCCAACTGCACCACCATCATGATGGTAGTAGTTCTGCAGCCTATTGAAAAGCTCAGCCATATTCAACGTATCCACGTAGCAAGCTACCAGAGTGCCAGTGGTGCCGGAGCTGCTGCGATGGCAGAACTGCAGCAGCAGTATAAAGAGATAGTGGAAGGCAAGGAGCCTACAGTCAATAAATTTGCATATCAGCTAGCTTACAACGTCATTCCGCAGATAGACGTATTCCAGGATAACGGATACACCAAGGAAGAGATGAAGATGTTCAATGAGACACGTAAGATTATGCACACCGATGCCAAGTGCTCGGCTATGTGCGTACGCATCTCTTCACTTCGCGCCCATAGTGAAGCTGTATGGGTAGAGACTGAGAAGCCTGTCTCTGTCGAAGACGCTCGTGCTGCCATTGCAGCAGCCCCGGGTGTAACAGTCATCGACGACCCTAAGAACCAGAAATACCCGATGCCACTCTTCACGGCGGGAAAGGACGACGTATATGTAGGACGTATCCGCAAAGACCTTGCAAACGACAATGGTCTCACCTTCTGGCTCAGCGGTGACCAGATTAAGAAAGGTGCAGCACTCAATGCAGTACAGATTGCGGAATACCTCATCAAAGTAGGAAACGTGAAATAACCTAACTACTCCATAGAATCAAATAAACCCAGCCTCAGAAAGGTTGGGTTTATTGTTTATCGTGCAGTCAGATCGTTATCTCCATGTCTTATCCTCGCCTCGCTTATACAACTTCACCAACTTTACATCGAAGATAAGTGTGGAATAATTCGGAATACTAGATACCGAACTGTTGCTGCCATAACCCACGGCATAAGGGATGACCATATGTACTATGTCACCTACAACCATATTCTGCAATGCCTGACAGAACCCGGGTACGTTTTCATCAACAGCCAGCAGAGTTGGTACAGCCGTAGCCTCGTTTATATCCTCAATCTTATCCTCCCAGAAACTCTGTCCGAAGATATTTCCATAAGGATAACTCTTAGATGGTATCAGACGACCACGATATTGTACACGAACCGTGTCCGAATAGATAGGTCGCACAGTACCAGCGCCAGGGGTTAGAGTCTGAGTATAGACATATATGTTATTATCATTGGGGTGGATGTCAGCATACGATTGGGAATAGTAATACACACGGGCACGAGTCCAGCCATTCAGACCCTGCTTTGCAAGATTGGCTATGGAATCAACATAAGCCTGGTTGCGAGCCTGCCAGTTGTCATACTCGCCCGCCTCTTCCTCGTCCTTGGAACAGGAAACAATCGCAATACATAATGCGCAATGCATAATGAATAATGACAGGAGACGGAGTATTTGCTTACTTTTCACTTTTTATTATTTCAGGTTCTTGAGAAGACTTGGAATGCTTACCTGATCTTCGATGATACCACGCAGGTCGGAGATAGCAACACGCTTCTGTTCCATTGTGTCACGATAACGCAGAGTGACGGTGTTATCTTCCAAAGTCTGATTATCTACAGTGACACAGAACGGAGTACCAATGGCATCCTGACGGCGGTAACGCTTACCTATCTGATCCTTCTCTTCATACTTGCAGTTGAAGTGGAATTTCAGTTCGTCGATAATCTCACGCGCCTTCTCTGGCAGTCCATCCTTCTTGGTGAGTGGGAACACTGCAAGTTTGACAGGAGCAAGTGCTGCAGGCAGACGCAATACGGTACGCACGTCGCCTCCTTCAAGTTGCTCTTCACAATAGCTGTGGCAGATGACAGAGAGGAACATACGATCCACACCGATACTGGTTTCGATGACATACGGAGTAAACGACTTATTCTCCTCGGGGTCGAAGTATTCAATCTTCTTGCCAGAGTATTTTGCATGCTGCGAGAGGTCAAAGTCGGTACGAGAGTGAATACCCTCAACTTCCTTGAAACCAAATGGCATCTTAAACTCGACATCAGTTGCTGCATTTGCATAGTGGGCAAGTTTGTCGTGGTCGTGGAAACGATAGTTCTCAGCTCCGAAACCAAGAGCCTGATGCCATGCCATACGACGCTTTTTCCACTCTTCGAACCATTGAAGTTCTGTGCCTGGCTTTACAAAGAACTGCATCTCCATTTGCTCAAATTCGCGCATACGGAAAATAAACTGACGTGCTACGATTTCATTTCGGAAAGCCTTACCTATCTGGGCTATACCGAAGGGGAGCTTCATGCGGCCTGTCTTCTGTACGTTCAGATAGTTGACGAAGATTCCCTGTGCAGTCTCAGGGCGCAGATAAATGGTGCTAGCACCTTCAGCAGCCGCACCCATCTCAGTTTTGAACATAAGGTTGAACTGACGCACGTCCGTCCAGTTGCGAGTGCCTGATATCGGACATGCTATCTCTTCATCGATGATAATCTGACGCATACCTTCAAGGTCGATGCCACCAGGAGCATTCATTACATCCTGATAACGCTTGTGTAGAGCATCACGCTTTGCAGTTTCCTCAAGCACACGTGGTGAAGTGGCACGATACTGAGCCTCGTCGAATGCATCGCCAAAACGCTTACGAGCCTTAGCCACTTCCTTTTCTATCTTTTCATCATATTTTGCTATCTGTTCCTCGATGAGCACGTCGGCACGATAACGCTTCTTTGAGTCGCGGTTATCGATAAGAGGGTCATTGAACGCATCGACGTGTCCGCTTGCCTTCCAAATGGTGGGGTGCATGAAAATGGCAGAGTCAATTCCGACAATGTTCTCATGCAGCAATACCATATACTGCCACCAGTACTGCTTGATGTTGTTTTTCAGTTCAACACCATTCTGTCCGTAATCGTAAACTGCGCCGAGTCCATCGTATATTTCTGATGATGGAAACACAAATCCATACTCCTTACAGTGGCTTACCACTTTCTTAAAAACATCTTCCTGTTGTGCCATTTGTGATTATTCTTTTTTAATTTATGGTGCAAAGGTAAGACATTTATAATGAAAAACTCTTACCTTTGGTGCACTTTTAATATAAAATAGCACAAAATGGAATACAAACCACTTACTTTAAAGGCTGTTGAACTACTAAAGAAGTTGATAGAGACACCCAGCATCAGTCGGAACGAAGGCAAGGCTGCCGACCTGATGGAGGCATATATGCAAGCTAACGGACTCACTACGCAGCGTAAGGGCAATAACGTGTGGAGCATATCAGAGCACTTCGATACCAACCGCCCCACTATCCTGCTTAATGCCCATATCGACACGGTGAAACCGGCAGACGGGTGGCAGCACGACCCATACAAAGCTTCGCTCGAGGGCGACATACTCTACGGATTGGGAGCTAACGACTGCGGTGGTGGACTTACATCCCTGCTGCATGTATTCCTCGAACTGGAAAGAAACGGTACTGACTCCAAATACAATTTCGTTTATCTGGCATCCTGCGAAGAAGAAGTAAGCGGAAAAGAAGGCATAGAGAGTGTGTTGTCACTGTTACCGCCCGTTTCATTTGCTATTGTAGGCGAGCCTACGGGAATGCAACCAGCCATAGCCGAGAAGGGACTGATGGTGATAGATGCCACAGCCCACGGACGCGCTGGACACGCAGCACGCAACGAGGGGGACAATGCCATATATCATGCGATAAAGGACATAGAATGGCTGAGTAAGTGGCAATTTCCGAAGCAGAGTGAACTGCTCGGCCCCGTCAAACAAACCGTGACTATCGTCAATGCAGGTACGCAGCATAATGTGGTTCCTGCCGAATGTACGTTTACCATCGATGTGCGCAGCAATGAATTCTATACGAACGAGGAGATATTTGAGTTCTTCAAGAACCACCTGACATCAGAACTGAAAGCCCGTAGTTTCCGTCTGGGGTCATCGCATATTTCAGAGAATCACCCGTTCGTAAAGCTTTGCATAGAAAAGGGATTGAAACCCTTTGGCAGTCCGACGCTTAGCGACCAAGCTCTGATGCCGTTCTCGTCTCTTAAATTGGGACCAGGTGAGTCTGCACGCTCACATACTGCCGATGAATTCATCAAAATAAGCGAGATAGACCGCGCAATCACACTCTATCTCGAACTCTTAATTGGTTAGTTGTTAGCGGAAAAGATATTTCTTTCCACCACGGATATACATTCCTTTCTGAGGGACAGATACCGGTATGCCCGTCAATGTGTACCACGTATCAGAATCAGAGCCGGTAAACCGTAAGCCGTCATCCGTAAGCAGATTATCAACAGATGTTACTATCGGGTCAATAGGAACAAAAGAGACGGTTCCACCGGGCGCACTGGACGACACGGTAATCGTCCAACTTTCTACATTACCATAGTAAGCATGGACTGGATAGACCTTCCCATCGGCATCCTTCATAGACACTCTCATGGTGTATGTACCAGCTGTCATCGACTTTGGAAAAACTGGCGTCGGTATGGTTAATTCAATATAATTAAGGACTGGCGACAAAGAGCCCAAAAAACTGTCGGCAACAGGAACTCCATTATTATCGCAGACAACAAATCCTATCTGAATAGGGCTCGGCAATGTAGCATCGTGACAATACAGATAGGGCATATCAACAGCGGTATTGTTTCCTTTCTGTACAGATGTTGCCCTCAATGTTGCCTGCTGGAAGAAGACCGTCGGGTCGTAACCGAAATCCTCTTCCGTGGGTTGCAATCCGAGTATGGCCGACTGATCCTCGATGAAATTACCCATATTCGAAGGTTGGAGAACAGATATGGCATAATAGCCGTTATCGGCTCCCTGCCATCCCCAATTGACATGAAACAGGCAGGCAGAGCTATCGTAACCATCCATAATGAATGAGTGCCCACCGCCTGCATCGCTGTTAGCCGAAAATATCACAGGACGTCCATCTACGATATCTCTTGCTATCATATCACTGAATTTCTCCACTCCTTCCACATTGCGATACACTAGTTTTGCGTAAGAATTGTAACCAAAATTAACGGCAAGTGCCCTGACTATGCCATCTTCATATGCTCCGGAACCACCGGTACCATTAATATTCCACGCCATATCTACAGCCACTCCAAGATGATAACATAACTTCGCCACCTCATCAGCTTGAGTCTGCGTATAAGTAGCATTCTTCACCATTCCGTCATCATCCATATAGAAGCCATATTCATCTGCCACATTGTTCCAATCATATGTTTGCTCGTCGAAATTCACGGCTATATCATCATAACATTGATTGTGATAAATTCCACCACTGCCCTCGGACGGGTATTTCCAGTAGTTCATCACCTGTGCCATAGCCAGAGCTACACAACCTACGCTTGCCTTGCCATGATGCGTGGAGTAGCTTCCCGAATAAGGTATCGGAACCTGAGCATTGAACGGATAAGCCTGATGCCAATGAGTTTTCACCAAAGGTGGAACACTTGGATAGGCAGATGCAAGTAGTAATGGAGAATCCTCCGAGTCGTTAGTTTCCCAATATCCCTTGGCTGCATCCATCTCCCTGCTGTAGGCAGACAGCATATAAGCCAGACCGTCAGGCATGGTATCGAAACTAAAACTGCCCTCGTTGCTATAGCCCAAAACATCTCTGAAACGGTCATCACCACTGACGATGACGTAACCGCCATCATCGGAAAGGTTAAGGATGAAATAATCGGAATTGTTGCCGTCCTTAAGGCTTTTCGTCAGTTTTCTTCCATCAGTATCGGCAACGACGAATTCCACCTCTACGTCATCAGCAGCAAATTCTTCCGACTGCTGAACAAAAGCCTTTGCGATACGCATTGCATCGCTCAAAGTACGGGAATCTGCATAGGCATATATCACACCTATAAACAGCCCGAGAATCAGATAAAACCTTTTCGGATAAATATGACTTGTACTTTTATTTCTTACGTTCGATAGTCTGCTCGCGATCAGGACCCACACTTACGATAGTGATAGGAGTTTCAAGCTCTTTCTCAAGGAATGCGATATAATCGCTGAATGCCTTCGGGAACTGCGACTCGCTTGTAATCTTCGTCAAATCTGTCTTCCATCCTGGCATCTCTTCATATACCGGTTCTACCAGACCGTCGCTGATATCATATGGGAAGTCACGAGTTACGGTTCCATCGTTAAGTTTATATGCTGTACAAGCCTTGATAGTATCGAATCCATCGAGTACATCGCTCTTCATCATAATGAGTTTTGTAACTCCGCTAACCATAATAGCATAACGCAGGGCAACGAGGTCAATCCATCCACAACGGCGTTCGCGACCTGTAACAGCTCCGTATTCATGGCCAATAGCACGAATTGTAGCGCCAGTCTCGTCGAAAAGTTCTGTAGGGAACGGACCTGCACCTACACGAGTACAATAAGCCTTGATAATACCGAATACATCGCCGATTTTATTTGGTCCGATACCAAGTCCTGTACATGCTCCGGCGCAGATCGTATTTGAAGAGGTAACGAAAGGGTAAGAACCGAAATCGACATCGAGCATCGTGCCCTGAGCACCCTCACATAGTACACTCTTTCCGGCCTTGAGCAGTTTGTTGATTTCATGTTCGCTGTCAACGAGTGAGAACTGCTTCAGGTATTCAATACCTTCCATCCACTTCTTCTCTACCTCGGTGATATCATAATCTGTATAGTTAAGTGCACGAAGCATTTCTTCGTGGCGAGCCTTATGAGCTGCATATTTCTCTTCAAAGTTTGAAAGAATATCACCTACACGCAGACCGTTACGGCTAGTCTTATCTGTGTATGTAGGACCTATACCCTTACCTGTAGTACCTACTTTCTTGTCACCTTTTGCAGCCTCGTTAGCTGCATCAAGCAGACGATGAGTAGGCATGATTAGATGTGCCTTCTTGGATATATGAAGCCGACTCTTCAATTCGTGACCGCTCTTTTCAAGATCTTTTGCTTCGTCCATGAAAAGGTCAGGAGCCAAAACCACACCATTTCCTATGATATTTACTTTCTCGCCCTGGAATATGCCTGAAGGGATAGAACGGAGGACATATTTCTGTCCTTCAAATTCCAGTGTGTGTCCAGCATTGGGACCACCCTGAAAACGTGCTACCACATCATAGCGTGGAGTGAGAACATCCACGACTTTTCCTTTTCCTTCATCTCCCCACTGGAGACCTAAGAGTACATCAACTTTCATATGTTTTATGTTTATTTGTTTTGATTAAACCACTTTGCCACCTCGCTCAATTCTTCGTCAATACGAGCGAAACGTTTTTCTTCACGTGTCATCTTCTCTAACTTTTCCTTCTCCAACTTCTTGCGTAAGCGATACAAACGTGCTCCACACACATCGCAAAGGCCATAGATATACATGGTACTACGCATTTTTCTGAAACGTGGTGTCTTGCTCGAGGATGCTACTTCCGATATTCTAGGATCATATAAATCCCATATCTTACCACATCCCTTACAAATATAGTGATGGTGAGGTTCTACTCCAAAAGCACGCTCATACAATGTTCTACCATGAACCTGATGGCTATATACCAAGCCCACCTCATCAAGAAGACTAAGTGTGCTATAGACGGTTGCGCGACTTATTGGATATCTCTTGGGCATCATGGCACATATCTCATCAGCACTATGATGACCTTCCGTCTTTAGAACTACATCCAATACCACATTACGCTCAGGAGTTTTACGTTTCCCCTGTTCTTCAATATATTTGTTAAGTATTTCCTTTGCTGATGTATTCATATTTTAAATGCGGACGCAAAATTATGCCTTTTTGCTTTTTAGAACAAATAATCAGCTATTTTTTTAGCTTTCTCCATGTTAATATCCGACTGATTAGCAAATATCTGCAGCGTACGGACTGCTGCTTTGCGAAGATTTGTGTCAGTTGACTGTATGTCACACTCCAAGTGGTCAAGCAGTTCCTCAGCAGAGCGTTCGCTCATCTCTCCAAGCCTTAACACATGACACATAGTAAAGTAACCTACTATTTGAAGCATTTGCGCTTCGTCTGCTATCCACCTGAATGCTTTTCGACTGGCATAAGGGAGCCTACTGGCCAGGTTCAGAGCAAAGATTTGTGCCATTTCAACGGTCTTTATCTCCGATGCCCATATCTCACACAACTCTTCATCGAATTCATAGCTAGGCATGAGAAGGGTTGCAAGGATACGACATTCGCGAACACTCTCGTTCCACAAAGCCTGAGCCAGTTCACGATTGGGGTGGAACTCTGATGCAATCATCTGCAGGCGAGGAAGTTCTACACCGAAGTTCACTCTATAGTCTTCCGTCTGACGCATTGCTGCCGATGCCACACCATTCATGCAGGCATGCAGTTCCTTCTTTATGTCATTTATCAGTTCTTTATTCATTTACAAGTGACAAGGCTGAATACATGGTTGAATAACGCATCATCTGCTCTGCATAGCCTTCGTCATATGACACCTTTACATCAACAATCTTCCCTGACTTATCTTTAACTGCCGTATATTTCGGATTGATAAATCCTTTGTAAGGTGCGATGTTCAGTTTTGCATAGCGTTCCAGCACTTCCTTGTGCAGTTCGGGGTCAACTTTTACACCATACTGCTCAACTAAAGCCTGCGCACCCTGATAGTCGCCTGTTGACTTTATTCGCTGAATTTCTGCGAGCAGTTTGCCGAACAGAACACGGAGTTTCTCATAATCATTTATGCGCAGAAAGGTCTTACCATTCACCTTTACGAATTCACATACGTTTTCTGCTTTTCCATGTTCGAATGCCCAATGAGCTATAAGGGCGCGGTTGCGCATATGCGCCTCTTCAAGGTTCTTGCCTGGCTGAATGCGTACTAGCTGCGTCATCAGACCATTCTGCATCTGAGCATAGTAACTAGCTTTGTATGCGTCGGCATTAGGGGTGAGTCCCAGTTCCACCAGTTTGGCATCAGGCAGGTAATAAAGGGCAAACAAATCGGCACGAGCCTCTTCAATCGTACTGCCATAAGCTTTCAAGGAGTCAGGATCTACTCCGTCGAGCAGTTTTCCGGAACCGTGTCCTAGGCACTCGTGAAGGTCGGTATGCAGTTCGTCGCACACGTCGGCATACTTCTCGAGCAGTTCCTTGTCAGAGTCGGAAAGCACGAATTCTTCCCTCATTCCATTGCCTTTAGCAGCCTGATTATATGCATCGGTTATATTGCCGATGGTTACGGACTTAGAACCGTATTCGCGACGTATCCAGTTGGAGTTGGGCAGATTGATGCCTATTGCTGTGGATGGATAGAGGTCGCCTGCCAACAGGGCTGCATTGATAACCTTTGCGCTCACGCCTTTCACTTTGTCTTTCTTAAACGCGGCATCAACAGGACTATGGTCTTCAAACCACTGTGCATTCTTACTCAGGGTTTCCGTACGTTTCGTAGCAACGAGGTCTTTGAAGTTTACAAGACTTTCCCACGAACATTTCAGACCGAGAGGGTCGCCATAACACTCGATGAAACCGTTTACAAAATCAATCAATGGTTCTGTATTCCCTGCCCATGCAATGCTGTAGTCGTCGAAGGTTTTCAAGTCGCCTGTACGATAATAGGAAACGAGCAGGTCTATCACTTCTTTCTGCTTCTGGTCTTCAGCATATTCGCGTGCTAGCAGCAGATTATCGACGATATGCTTTATCGCACTGCCATAGAGTCCGTTGATGGTCCATTTCTTTTCGTAGATACGTCCCTTAGAGTCTTTCACCAGACGTGAGTTCATGCCATACATCACAGGATGGAGTGCATCGCCTTCTGCTTTCTGTTTCTCGTAGAATGCTTCTGCCTCTGCCTGTGTGACACCAGAATAATAATTGGAGGCGGAAGTCTTTATCAGGTCCACACCCTCTGCCAGATTTATACGTTTCTGAAGTATGTTGGGATTGAAGATAGCTTCACATACATCGTTGAGCAGGGGTTCGAGTCCTCCCTGCACGTCGTTGAACGACGAAGCGTGTTTCTGAACACAACGTCGGAACCATGCAGAGGGAAAATCTGGTTGGAACTTATCACAGCCATAATGATGGTGTATGCCGTTGCTGAACCAAACGCGTTTCAGGTATGTCTCAAAAGCCTGAAACTCTTCCCTGTCACTTTCGTTGCCCGTACGGAAACGCATCTCCTGCTTGTACACCTCTTCTAGCACACGGCGCACACGCAGATTGTAACGGCAGTTCTGGTCCCACAGTATATCACGTCCCCACAGGGCTGCCTCCTGCAGGTAGTATATAAATGTCTTCTGCTTCAGGCTCAGATTTTCGAATCCCGGAACCTTGTACCTCAGCATCTGCAGGTCTGCAAAGCGCTCGTCAGCATACTTGAAGTCATTCTCGGCTGCTGCGCTCATCGCACAGCCTGTCATCATTACTGTCAATGCCATAATCTTTATGTCAAACATAATATATATAATGTGTCGTTAAAAATCGTATGTCAGGCGACCCAGGAAACTGAATCCCTGCGCTGGATTGCCCTGCTGCAGGCGTCCGCCTATCTTATAATGAGTGTTGAACAGATTGTACGTATCGAATGCAGCCGTCAGACGGAACGGTAGTTTCCATTCCAGTCCTGCACCAAAGATAGCCACCGCCGACTGGTCAACAGCTATGTAGCTTATGTTTGGGTCGGTTGATGTCTTCTTCATGTCATTGTCGAGACACTTCATAGCCGACTGGAAATGCATGTTGGCACGCACCCAAAATGAGCCGAGCCGAGGGTTAGAGAACAACCGCTGTGAGCCAACGAGATTGAGGAGGAAATTTGAAATGTTACATACCTTGTGAGATGGAGATGAAAAGTTCTCCACCTTGAATGGGTATTGATATGTCATGTTGAGATTCAGAAGGGTCTTCGGAGTATTGTATTGGATAACACCTTCCACTCCACCCATACTTATATTTCCGGCATTTTCAAACAAATTATGGGCATTAATGTCGTTGCTGGTATAGAATACCAAGTCACGGACATCGGTATAGAACACATTCAACTCACATTTCGTGTTGATGGGTTTCAGGTTGAGTGTGGCACTTACCTGGAAGGCATCCATGTGTTCAGGGTCCATATTCTCTGAACCGGTGAATATGGAAATCTCTGCTGTGCGATAGAGGAACGGAGCATCTACGAACGAATGGGCATATGTTCCTTTAATGCTGAACGTGCTGTTAGGTATGTAGATGAGTGCTGCACGAGGCGAGACAGTGTTTATAATACGGTGGTCGTTCCTTTGTTTATGGTCGAATCTCACACCTCCGTTGAAGATGAGACGCTTCGTGAAGTTATGTTTCAACTGAACGAATGCCGACGCAGTCTGTTCGTCGCCACGTGTGAATATCGTATTGGTGGTCAGATGCACTTTGTCGAAGTCGTGACCTAGGTTCAACGACGCATCCGACAGTTTGAAGTAGTCATACTGGATGCCCCCCAACAGCGAGCCATACATATTCTCTGAGAGCCTGTACTTATAAGTTGCATTCAGCATACCTCCAATGCTGTAGTCCTCCCAGTGTACACTTTGCCACACACCGACGGTATGGGGCTGCATCGTACTCTCAACATCAAACAGGAAAAGAAGGGCTGCGGCTACATAGGGGTTTACCGTATCACCCAGAACGTTGTATATCTGCACCCTTTCGCTCGTTGCAAATGCCGATGCCGAAATGGTCAGATTGCCGAAAGTATGGGTATAGTCAAGGTTGGCTCCCACGTGCATACGCGATATTCCTGGTTTCTCACCCTCCTGCGAGTCGTACTTGTCGTAGGTGAAGTAATTGTCAAAGTCTATCAGGTTGTAGTAAGGCACAGTCTTTGAATGCTGACCTATCGCTGCAATCGTAAAATCACCCCATCTCACGTTCATACCCAAATCGTACGACGGCTTATTATTGTAGCCGCCTATGTAACGCTGCGTGTTATTTTCCCACCGTTTCTCACCCCTAGAGGTGTAAAGCGATGCCCATGCAAGCACGTCGCTCCTCAGATTTCCTTCACCGAAGAGCAGTGTACCTCCGTAGGTATTGTTCAGTCCTGCCTTGCCTGTAAGCGACAGACCTTCAACCTCAGAGCCAGACTTGGTGATGATGTTTACAACGGCTGTCAAAGCCACATTTCCATAAAGCGAGGAGGCCGGACCGCGAAGCACTTCTATCTGTTTAATCTTTTCAAGATTCTGCCGGAAGTCAAATGCCTCGGCGTTTGTACTGAAACTGTTCAGACGATGACCGTTAAGCATGACGAGCATATGCTCCTGTGTCAGACCATATACTCCACGCATAGCCATGTTGTCTTCGACGCTTCCGATGGCAGACATACCTGGTACGTAAAGCAACAGCAACTCGCTGAGCGAACGTGCTCCCGATGCCTGTATCATCTCCTCCGTAATCAGGGTCACAGGCACAGGCACCTCTTCTGGTGTTTCCTCTACCCTCGACGCCGTTGTAACGACCGTCTTGCCTTTTTTCAGGCGCTCCAGAATATCCACAAATCGCGGAGACTCGCCATATGCCGTATAGTATGGGTCGAGAGCCAACAGTTTTCCAGCGTACAGTTCAGCATCTGCCGGACGGTCTTGATAAAGACTGCTCAAAGCCAACAGCCGGTAAGCCGTAATCTGCCCTTCGCCTTTGATTACGTCCATATTGTTAAGCAGGAGTGTGTCCAGTTGCTCAAAGCGTCCCATATCGAACACGGCCTGTGCCTGCGAAAGAATCTCCTGTCCTTTCGCCGAGACGCTCATCATTATCAATATGTAGAAGAGAGCACGCTTCATTGCTTATGGTTTTTAGGGATGATGAAAGTGAATGTGGAACCCTCGCCAGGAGCTGTGTCCACCAGTATCTTTCCCTTATGGTTCTTTGTGATGATGTCATTTGTTATCGACATACCCAATCCTGTACCCTGACCAACGGGTTTGGTCGTAAAGAAAGTGTCGAATAGTTGGTTGCGCACTTCCTCCGACATTCCCATTCCGTTGTCACTAATGATAATGGAAAAATCATCCGTCCCGTCCTCAATCTTTATGGATATGGTGGGAGTGTAGTCGGCATCGGCATTCTCTGAACGTTCCTTTACAGTATAGCAAGCGTTGTTCATGACGTTGAGAACGGCTCGGCTCAAGTCCTGCGGTATGACCATTATCTTCTGCATCGCCTCGGGATAGTCCTCATGGATGCTGATGTTGAAACCCTTATGGTTTGCCCTCATGGCGTGGTATGACAGCCACACATACTCATGAACCAAATGACAGATGTCGGTAGGCAGGAATTCGCCTTCCTTTCCCCGACTTTGCAGCAGGATGCCACGTATAATGCTTATGGCGCGTTCGCCATGCTCCTGTATTTTTTCCAGGTTCTCTTTCAGGTCGGCAGAAATATCCCCGATTTCATCGGCATCGTCATCACCCAATTTGTCTTTACACTCTTCAACAATATCCATCAGGTCGTCAAGGAGTTTCGACGACATCTTGCTGAAGTTGATGACAAAGTTCAGCGGATTCTGGATTTCGTGCGCTATGCCTGCACTCAGTATTCCCAGCGAGGCCATCTTCTCCTGCGTGTGCAACTGCTCTTGCAGAAGCGCTATCTGTTTTTGCTCCTCGGTTGTCATGGTAATGAAATTATGAATTTAGTGTAACTGTTCTTTTCTGATTCTACGGTTATGCTTCCGCCAAAGTCCTGGATTATCTGCTGGCTGATATAGAGTCCGACTCCAGGAGCCTCCGACGTAGGCTTAGTAGTGAAGAATGGGTCGAATATCTTTTCGATAATTCCTTCTTCGATTCCTGTTCCGTTGTCGTATAACTCAATGAACGGGGGTTCTTCGCCCGACTCGGGAATTACCGTAAGACGAATGATTGGTTCGTATGGTTCGTCCTTCGATTGCAGTTTGTCTGCTTTTTTCTGCACGGCATATACGCTGTTGTAAAGCATCGACACCACTACTCTGGTCATCAGCTCCGGGTTTACGTCGGCAACTATCGGCAATTCGGGTTTCTTCCATTCCACCGATATTTTGTATGTCTTTATTTCTGCAGCGTAATATTTTCGGATTATTTCTATGGCTTGGTCGCACAGCATAGCTACGTCCATTGGTTCCACTTTGTCTGTACGCTCTCGCATCATCTCCTCCATAGCTTTCAGGATGCGTGTGGTGGAAAGTCCGTGTTGCTCTATCTTTTCAAGGTTTGTAGTCATCATGTCGAGCACATCGACGCAGTCTTCGTATGTGTCGGCATTCATGTTGGAAGCCTCGTCGTCAAGGTCTTGTCTCAAGTCCTTCGTCAGTCCCAGGGTAAGATGGGAGAAGTTGTTGATGTAGTTCATTGGGTTGAGGATGCGGTCGATGAGTCCCTGGGTCAGTTTACCGACAGTAGCCTCCTTCTCTTTCCTCACCAGTTCGTTCTGCGTTTCACGCAATTCGGTCAGAGTGGTTTCCAACCTGTTCGACTTCTCTTCTATCTCGTTCTTCTGGTGTTCTATCTCATTTTTCTGTATCTCAATCTCATTCTTCTGCTTTACTACCTCCTGAGTGCGTTCGCTCACCACCCGTTCCAGTGCTTCCTGTCTTTGGCGTAGTACACGTGTACGGTATTTGAAGATTGCTGCGATGGTCAAGCCCAAAACAAAGAAGTAGAATATGACAGCATACCATCGCATATATATCGGGAATCGTATCACGAATTCTTTTTCCTCGCTCACGGCTATGTTGCCGAAGGGGTCGATGGAACGGACAGTTAGCTGGTAATAACCGTAGGCAAGGTTGTGCAGCTCTATGTCTTGGTCGGTACTCCACCTCGACCACGCATCATTGTCGTGGAGCCGGAAACTGTACATGGTCTGTCCGATGGCATCCTGTTTGTCGTTTGCCATTGCCGCATAGAGGTAGCGGTCTGACATCACGTAGTTGCGAAGATAGACATGTGGCATCACCGGTTTCTCATACTGGCTGCGGTCTATATCGAAACGGACAAGTCCGAAACTTCCGCCAATCCATACAATACCGTCATGCACATACATTGCCTGTATGCTGTATCTGGAGAACGGCCGCAGCCACTTTGCCAGTTCTTCCGGCATTCCGTCCATCACCAGTCCCGTTCCGTCGCCGTTACAATGCCAGTGCTTGTTCTTGTCGTCGGTATATTCGAGCAACTGCGACAGTATGCCCTTCTTCTGCCGTATGAAATGTGACTTCCTTGCCGATTTGTAGTAATGCTCTCCGCCCAAGGTCAATGCCCACACACCACCGTGTTCGTCTTTCTGCATCTTGATGACGTTCGTGATGCTATCAACCAGTTCCGACCTGCCGTCGTACCATCGGCGGTAGATACCGTCCAACTCGCCCGAGAGGTATGAATTGTTGTCTTCGACAAGTATCGAAAGCGACATCTTGTCCGATTTCTGCGACACCTTGACACCATAGGTGAACACACCGTTGGTAGTCGCTGCAATGGCTGCTCTCTGTTCGGTTTCGGCAAGTTGCCAACAGGCTTGGTTTATCTCGTCCAGCTTTTCGAACCTGTCACCTTTCATATAGTAGAGACCCTGCAGGGTACCTACGAACAGTCTGTCCTCGGCCTCGGCTATACAAGTCACCTGTCCGTGCAGTCCTTCGTTTTGTCCGAAATAGGTATAAATCTCCGAAATCGCTATGCTGAAAATACCGTTGTCGGTAGCTCCCCACACAGTACCTTTGCCGTCGTAGTCAATCATATTTATACTGTTGGAGCACAGACCCTTATCCTCGTTTACCGACCATACCTCGTTTTCATTCTCGTCGATTGCTATCACACCTGCCGAAGCGGTGGCCAACAGAGTCCGATTGTCGGATATCTTCAACCGTTTATACACTTCTATGCCATTCCATCGGTCAACTTCCTTATATTCCTTGGTTCGGATGGTCACATACCCTGTAGAATTCTTGTCGCTCTGCGTATAGAATACCTTGACACTGTCGCCCTGGATATCCTGTATGCATCCCTTCACGTTTATTCCGCTGAACCACACCCTGTTTTCCTTATCGCGGCTCAGTTCCGTCACTCGTGAGATACCCGGGGTGTGCATAATCTTCCACCCCATATAGTCGTATATGAGCAGACCCTCGAAGTTGGCAACAAACACATATCCCCTGTCGTCGCACATTATGTCGAAGTTTCTGTTGTGTGCACCATATACCTTCGAGGGATAGTTCTTGAAGAAAGGAGTACCAAGCGGATAGCGGGCATAACATCCTATGCTCGACATGAAAAGAATCAATATGTATAACGCCCTACTCACCCTTCAGCAAATCTATATAGTTGACATTTGTGCCCACATATTGCATCCACTCGTCGTGCGTCAGATTACGCTTCATCTGTTTGCGCGCCAGGTCCGACATGTATGATACGGATATGCAGTATTTGATAATCCGGCCGTCGCTCAGTCCGAGCCAAGCCCAGTCGGCCTTCGTACATACACACAGCATCCAAGCGTTGTTTGTAAATGTAGCAGGCACGAGCCATTCTCTCGGAGTACCGTGTTCGACTTCCTCTATATCGTTTTTCAGAGTTCCGTCTTTTATGGTTGCTTTCAGTTTGGGAAGATTCCATATATACACATGCTTGTCGTAGGATGAAGAGATGAGCACCTTACCCCTGTAGGCAAGACCCGTCACCTTTGACACATGACCGCTCAGGGTTGTCATATACCTGTCACCGTCGTCCAGCATGACGATGTCGCCGTTGTTCAAGCCAAGGAACAGCACACGCATCGTTTCCGAGAACATTGCCGATGTCACTACTCCGTACGAGAGGCTCTTCTTACTGGTCAACTTACCCTCGCCGTCCATTTCATCGCATGTTCCGTCATTATAGAAGAGGAAAATCTGGGTTCTGCGCTTTACGAGCGACGTCAACTCCTTCTCGCATTTGAGTGTCTTACCTGCCTTCATGGTCTTCAGGTCGAACCATGTAATAGAATGGCGGGATGCTATCAGCAGGGTATTGGCATCGAGTTCCAACAGTTTGAAGTATTTCTCGGCAGGAAGCATTTCCACTCCTATCAGCCTGTTGTAGTCGAGGATGCAGAGCTGTCCGCTATACGAAAGGGCATAGATATTTCTTTCGTTCAGCCACACATCACGGAAATCGTATATGTTATTTTGCAACAGCATCCTCATCTTACCCTTCTCCACCAAAGCCACCTCGCCGTAATTAGTCACAGCCGCACAGCCGTCACGTCCTTCTTTCAGTCCGGCAACTGCATTCACGGCTCCCTTGTTCGGAGTGGTATAAGTACGGATGGAGTTTGTTGCTTCCAGCAGAGCTTGGAACGTCTCGTTCTGATAAGGATTTCCTTTGTATTTATCTACGAAATACCAGCTGGCATAAGCCAGTATCTGAGCCAGTTCCTGATTGCGGCTCTCGTTCTGCGATATTGAAGTAGTACCAAGCGAACGGCTCAACGTACGGTAACTCAGCGTATCGCTTATACTCTTCGAATAGGTTGCAGCATCACGTTGTGCCTCGGCTTCCTTTGCTGCTGCGAGGGCTATCCGCTCGTTCTTCTCTGCCAACAACGACTGCTGCTGGGCTCTTTCTGCATTTGCCTGTGCCAGTCGCGACTGCTCCTCAGCCCTTGCGGCATTGGCTTCCGCCAGACGCGATTGCTCCTCAGCCCTGTCTCGCTGTATGTTCGACACGTTCATCTGCTCGTAGGCAATAGCCTCCATCTGCTGACTCACGCGCTTCGTCACAGCCGCATCCTTTTCCTCTGCCTTCAGCTTTTCCACTTCTTCCAACAATTCATTATGGTCATGTTGTGTGGCTTCACGTCCCAAGGTGTAGCCCAACCAACCCACCGCTGCAACTACGATAGCTGCAACAACTGCGATAATGATTGTCTTTGAAGCTTTCACGGTATTACTTTCTTCTTATCACCAGTACAGTCACGTCGTCGCTTTGAGGTGCGTCGCCGGCAAACTCCTTCACTTTCTTATTGATGGTATCTACAATCGTTCCGCTGTCGGCACCCTTCAGTTCTCCGAGCACACTCTCCAGACGTGGGTCGCCAAACAACTCATGGTCCACGTTCTCAGCCTCCGTCACTCCGTCTGTGTACAGCACCAGAGTATCACCTTCGGCAAGGGTCATCGAGTTGCTCTTGAACTTCATATCCTCAAATGCTCCCAGCACGATGTTGACGAACGACTCTACCATTTCCACCATTCCGTTCTGGTGGAGGATATATGGTGCGTTGTGTCCGGCGTTGCAATAGTTTATCTCTCCTGTCTTGATGTTGAAAATTCCGTACAATACCGTTACGAACATCGAATCGACACTCTCGCCGCACAACACATTATTAACTATCTCCAGACTCTCGTGTGCCGACAGACCGCGCAGACCCGTTGCCTTGATAAGTGTACGGCTCACAGCCATAAAGATGGCAGCCGGCACTCCCTTTCCCGATACGTCGGCAATCGTAAAGCCAAATCTCTCGTCGTCTATGCGGAAGAAGTCGTAGAAGTCGCCACCCACATCCTTGGCCGCATTCATCGATGCATGGATGTCGATAGTCTCCGAATTCGGCATCTTCAGGTCGAAGTTGCGAGGCAGGATAGCCAACTGAATCTCTCTTGCCACACTCAAATCCGTCTGAATATCCCTCAGCTCTTTCTTGTCTTTCTGGGCAGCCTTAACGAACTCAATCTGCTGGATGGCATTCTCAATCGAGCGCTCCAGGTCCTCAAGGTCAATCGGCTTGGTAGCGAAATCGAACGCTCCGTTGTTCATTGCCCTGCGGATATTGTCCATATCGCCGTAGGCACTTACCATAATGCACTTCTGGGCCGGATTCCGCATCTCGTTGATTTTGGCCAACAGAGTCAGTCCGTCCATCTCAGGCATATTTATATCGGAAAGAATGATATCGATATCTGGATGCTTCAGCAACATCTGCAAAGCCTCCAAACCATTGTGGGCAAAGAGGAATTCATACTCTCCCTTACGTATTTTCCTGCGAAAAAACTGTGTCAACAGAAGCTCCAAATCCACTTCGTCGTCAACACTCAAAATCTTTACTGCCATATCGTATTCTATAATATGTGGCAAATGTACAACTTTTATTTTATTTTTCCTGCAAAATCCTTTCCATTTTTCCTTCGATAATGTTTACCTTTGCAGCCGGAAAAAACAGAACAACTAAATAACAATCAAGATGGAGAAAATCAAAGTAGCCATCGTAGGATATGGCAACATCGGAAAATACGCCCTCGAAGCCGTTCAGGCATCAACCGATATGGAGTGCGTAGGAGTTGTGCGCCGCAATGGTGCAGAGAACAAACCAGCCGAACTGGCTGACATCCCCGTAGTAAAGGAAATCACAGAACTCAAAGGCGTTCAGGTAGCCATTCTCGCTACCCCTACCCGTAAGGTGGAAGAGTATGCCAAGAAGTGCCTCGCACTCGGCATCAACACAGTCGATTCGTTCGACATCCACACTCAGATAGTTGACCTTCGCCGTTCGCTCGATAAGGTGGCAAAGGCAAACAATGCCGTAAGCGTCATCTCGGCAGGATGGGACCCGGGAAGCGATTCCATCGTACGTTCGCTTATCGAAGGACTTGCTCCCAAAGGCGTGACATACACCAACTTCGGTCCTGGTCGCTCAATGGGTCACTCCGTAGCAGTTCGTTCCATCAAGGGTGTTCGCGATGCTCTCTCAATGACTATCCCAGTCGGCACAGGCATCCATCGCCGCATGGTATATGTAGAACTTGAGGACGGAGCCGACTTCAAGCAGGTTGAGGCAGCCATCAAGTCCGACCCTTACTTCGTAAACGACGAGACTCACGTACAGCAGGTTCCTTGTGTTGACGACCTCAACGACGTTGGTCACGGAGTGAACCTCGTTCGCAAGGGTGTCAGCGGCAAGACTCCATGAAGATAAACAACCCAGCCCTCACAGCTCAGGTACTCGTCAACGTGGCACGTGCCAGCCTGAAGCAGCAGCCGGGAGCATACACAATGATAGAAATACCTGTCATCGACATGCTTTGCGGCGACCGTGAGGAACTCATCCGCCACTTGGTATAATGCCATAAACGAGATAGGTTCGCCACCCAAATTCGGTAGCGAATCTATCGTTTTTCTATCGTGAAGTAAGACCTTCTTACTTGCCCAACTGCTTCTTTACAGAGCCGTCGCTATACTTGATGATGTTGATAGCGCCCTTCTGCTGTACGGCTCTCTGAGTACCGTCAACAGAGTAGATAGCCTGTGGCACAGCCTCAACGTCAGCATCCAGACTCTCTACACGGCTTGGCAACGGACTACCGACAGAAAGCTGCGAGCCGTTTGTCGATCTTGTAGTCGCAGTCAGAGTCGAACCGCTGGCAGAGACACCGAGACATACATCATACTCACTTCCTACAGCAGCCTTGGCGTCGAAGTCGGTCTTCGTGCCACCCATTCCGCAATAGAAGTCAGTAGTACCAATGATTAAGTAGTTTCCGCTCGACAGCGTAGCGCCGATGGTTTCGCGGTATCTGTCATCCACGTTCGGAAAATCCTCGTTCTTTGCACCAGTAGTAGTTGCCCACTTCACAGCATAAGTCTCCAGGTCGAGACAAGCAGCAAACTGGTCGGTAAAGAGCAGCGACTTCAAATCCGTCTTCAATGGGAACTCAGTAGCGAGGTTACCTGAGATGTAGAGCTCATTGCCCGATACAATCATGTTTCTCACCTTATCGCGACCAAAAGAAAGAGCCCACTCAGCCTCTCCTGCGCCTGACTGATACTGAGTATGTCCTTCGTCAGTCCAACGAACGAACACCATTCCGATTTCATCGTCAGTTGCCGAGTAGTTATACTTGTAAGTCTTCTTATCCGTTCCTGTCCATCCTGCAAAGTCGAAAGTGCATTGACCAGAGATGAACGTAGCGATTTCAACGCTGTTTGCACTAGTAGTGAGACATATACTCCAAGGTCCGTGACCAGCATTATAAGTCATATTGCTTCCCTGAACATCGAGTACCTTGACAGCTCCACTGAAGTTGTCGGTAGGTATAGCCAGCGCACCCAGAGCCAAACAGGTAGTCTTGCCTTGAGCAGTCTGTGATTTTCCTTTTATAGTGTGTGTTCCCACTTTGTAACCACCCTTGTAAGTGAACGACAAATAGAGATTGCCTCCACGTAGAGCCAATGCCGTAGGAATCACAGAGAGATCCTTATCCTCGTATGTGTCAGGATCGTCAAGTACAGGCAAAATCGGCAGCACTTCTACCAGATTACCTTCTGTCGTATATTTTGCTACGAATGCATTGACATGATCGTGAGACAGCGGGGTACCAGAGTAAGATTCCTCCTCATAGTCCATCGAACCGAATATCACGTCGTCGGCAAACGTACCCGTTACGTAGATATACGAGCCGTCAGCTACAATATGGGTGATATGTGCAGCACCACGGATGCCTATTGCCCAAGTTGCCATCTGGGTAGTTGGGTCAATAGCGGCGATATAAGCGCTGGTTGCTATATTCTCTAGAATATAATCGCCAATAATTATAACATCGTCGTAGAGACCTGTCTGATAGATTGTGCCGTCAGCGCCTATAGCCGATGGAGTCGGCTTGGGAGCATACTTGTCTTGATACTCTGTTATGTCAAGCAATGTATAGAAGTCGTAATTCCACGCCTGAGTCAGCGCGCAAACGGAGAGTGCAAGATTGAAGATTAAAAATCTAAGTTTCATGACTATTGTTGATTTGAATTATTTCTATTTTACTGAGCAAGCAGCGGGTTAGCGCTTATCGCCTCTTTTGGTATGAGTATTGTATAGCGGCTGTCACCCTCCTCGAGTATGTAGGTTTCATCGTCACCATACTTCTTCGTGATGGACTGCTGAGTAGTACGACGAAGGTCGAACCAACGATGACCTTCGAAACAGAGTTCAATGCGACGGCTCTCAAGGATGGCATCGATGAGCTGGTCTTGTGTCATTGCCTTCATCGCGTTGATTGTCGGAGTGCGACGAGCAGCCAGATAACGGTTGTTGACAATAGGAGTCATATGGTCGATTGCTTCGTTGAGATCGCCCAAACGGGCAGCAGCCTCAGCAGCCGTGAGGTAAAACTCAGCACTACGGAACGTGCTGCGCGTATCGTTTGTTCCACCCTTCAACAGGTCGTACACCTGACTAGTCTTAGCCTTGAAATAGCGGTTCTTGCGCAAGTCGCCAGTAACAATGGAAGTTATGAAGTTCTTATCAGGATAACCTATACTTTTATATGCCACTGGCATAACTCTTTCCAAGCATACAATAGCCTCTTTACTTTTATAGTTGTCAGGCATCGTATAGCCAGTAGTAGTGATATCTTCAAGTTCTGGATATGCAGCTATTACAGCCTTGGATGCATCAAGAGACTCCTGCCATCTGCCCATATAAAGGCATACACGAGCTAACAAGGCATCAGCCGAAATCTTGTTGAAACGATACTTAAAGTCATCTTCCCACTTATCCACATTGAGATACTGCTTAGCCATATCTATGTCGGAAAGAATCTGCTGATAAACCTGTTCGACAGTACTGCGCTCAAGCACAGCCTCCACATCAGCAGAAACCATCAACGGAACACCTAAGTCGGTAGTAGGGTTACACTTGGTGTATGGCTTACCATACAGGTTTACAAGTATAAAATAAGAGTAGGCACGAAGCATATAAGCCTCACCCACCAACTGACTGACATCTGCCGGACTTGCCTCTTCTATCTCACCTTCCTTCTCTATGATATAGCTGGCAATATAGATTGGATGGTAGAAATGCATCCAATTGAAACTGGCAGTGGTCTCGCTTGGAGTTGCATCATTCCACACCCAGATATCGAAGTAAGTATTATAATCATTTGGAGTAAGATCTGTCTTGTCAAGAAACATCTCATCAGTACGCAGAGTTGAGAGCGAACGGTCGTTAGGGAATTCATCATAGGCACCCGTAAGCAGCGCTCTGTACTCCTCGCCAGTCCTGGCTATTACCTTTCCTGTCGGCTGTATGTCGAGGAACTTATCGCACGAAGCGAGCAACAAGACTAATGATAACAGAAATATATTTTTCATTGCTGTGTAGTTTTTTAAGAGTGACTAGAATCCGATATTCAATCCAAAAATAAATTCGCGTGGTATCGGTTGTGCGTACGGATTACCCATGGTTTCAGGGTCGAGGTAGTTGTCGTAGTTGCTTGCAATGACGAAAAGGTTACGCGCTTCGATGCTTACTGTAGCATTGAGAATACCTATGCGCTTCATCCAAGGCATATCGAACTTATATCCAAGACGTAGGCTCTGCAGACGTACGTAGTTGCAGTTACGCACCCACATATCCAATTCGTTGTATGCCTGACCATAAGAAGTATAATATGCAAATTCAGAATAGCGGTTCTTCTCCGCATCTGATGCTGTAGCAGCAGGTTTATTTGCGAAATACATAAGTGCCGGCAGAGTAGAAGAAGTGTTCTCTGTAGTCCAACGGTTCAGAATATCTCTGTTTGAATTCTTTCCTCTATCATAACGAACGTTTCCGTATGAAGGAGTTACACGTACCTTCATGCCGAAGTTAAATGTGAAGTTGATACCCAGAGTCCAATTCTTATATTCGAATGTATTGATAAAACCACCTGACACCTTTGGGTCGGTAGTACCCATATACTTGTAAAGTTTACGCTGCTCTTCCGGACTAATAGTAACAAGACCGTCTTCGTTAAGTTTTAGCAGTTCTTTCAGTGTAACTGCTTCGCCCTCTGCGTTGCGGAACAATGGGTCGCCATATTCATTCAGCCCTGCTGTTTCGAGAGCAAAAATAGCACCGACTGGATAACCTTCACGTGAAGGTGTGGTTTGGTTTTCCCTGACCGTTTCACGAAGCACCTTATTGTTGTTAATACCGATGTTGAGCTGGGTAGTCCAATGGAAGTTCTTACGCCAGAAATTACGTGTAGAAATAGCAAACTCCCAACCCTTATTCTGCATTGTTGCCCAGTTGATGGTTGTGCTGCTGAAACCTGTTTCGAGCGGAAGCATCTTCAGACCTATCAGGTCGCTGCTCTTACGATAGTAGTAGTCAACTCCGAGAGTAATGGCACCCTTAAAGAATGAGAAGTCCATACCGACATTCACGTTGCGAGTCTTTTCCCAACGCAGTGAAGGATTAGGAGCAGTCGCTGCATCAATCTTTTGTTCAACCTGTATCAGATTTGATGTGTTCTTGTATGTTCCAATCAGGTAAGGAGATGTGTTCTTGTCGATATTTCCCTGAATACCATAGGAAGCACGCAGGTTCATATCACCTATCCACTTCACACGTTTCATCCATGGTTCGTCGCCTATGCGCCACAGACCACTCACGCTATAGAGTGGCAAATAACGGTATTTCTTGGCTACACCAAAAACATCAGAGCCGTCGAAACGGATACTACCACCAAGGGTATATCTCTCCTTGAAGGTATAGCTACCCGTAGCAAACCAACTCACATAGGCATTCTCTGTTTGTGTTTCGCGATGCAGTGGAAAAGACTTTACCCAGTCCTCTGATGGATACGTCACACTCTGTGAGGTAAGGGTACGGGGGTCGTAGCCGTATGCTGCAGTATAAACGGTGTTGGCATCGACATGACGTATTTCTGAACCAAGCATCAACTGCATCTCATGGTCATCGCCAAAACGGCGCTGTGCCTCAAGCATTCCCTTCCATGTCCACTGAGAACTGTGAGCTTCAGTCACTTCATGCTTGCCACCAGTCGTAGGCAAGAATGATTTCTTATCAGTACCAACTGTTATTGTTGAGTTTTCCCAATCTTTACGCATAGCATAAGAGTGTTCGCCTGCGTACTTATCGATGGTGTAGGCATCGGTCTGGAGTCCGAGCTGAGTGGTGAATTTGAGCCAATCGGTAAACTGGAGTTCTGCATCGAAGATTGCCATTATCTGACGATCCTTACGCGTGCGGTCAGTATTGCTACGCTCTTCAAGAATGTTAAAGTCCGGACCACTTTCTACTTGGTCATAATGAACATCCTGGTCATATCTGTAGCTGCCGTCTTCGTTATAAGGTTGGAAATATGAGTTTGCCCATCGGCTGTAATACACAGGATTGGTAAAACCATCCGTATCTGTCATGAACGACTTCTGCTTACGCTGGTTTACGAAAATTGAAGCTCCCACTTTCAGCATCTCGTTGATACGGATGGTCGTCTTCATGGTGGTATTGAAACGGTTGGCACTAACACCCTGTACATTTCCCTGCTGGTCACTATAGCCAACGGATACATAGTAAGTGGCCTTGTTGCCACCACCGCTTATGCTCACTCCATAGTCCTGAGTGAAGGCATTGCGCATAAGGATGTCGTTCCAATCGGTATTGATGTTGCGAAGAGCGTTAATCTGATTTTGAGCATCTGCCGACAGAGCGCCCCAACCACCAGCCTTATAGGCAGCAGTCTCACCCAAACCGGCAATGATACGGGCTACCTCACCTTTGTTCTCATGGTATGTATAGTCTGAACGCAGCAGAGCAAGTTCGAGATTTACCTTTTCATCGCTGTTTAGCAGGTTCAGACGGCCAAGACCCATATTAGGACTAAGAGTCAGTTTTGTGTGGAAGTTAATCTTCGGAGCACCTGCCTTACCTTTCTTCGTAGTAATCACGATGACACCGTTTGCAGCACGCGCACCATAGATGGCTGTAGCAGCAGCATCCTTCAGGACGGTAATGCTCTCGATGTCGGCAGGGTTGATGCCGGCTATACTTGTCTGATAAAGGTTGTCAATGTCCTTCAAGTCATCCATGGTAGGAACTTCTGTTCCGTCGAGTGGAATACCGTCGAGTACCCACAGCGGGTCTTGGTTTCCGTTGATACTAGAGATACCACGGATGCGAATCTTGAGCGGAGCACCAGGAGCACCCGTACTGCTGACACTTGAAAGTCCAGGTACCTGACCAGCCAGTGCCTGATCTACATTGAGGATGGTACCTACGGTTTCATCGTCAATTTTGACGGTTGTCGATACACCGGTCATCTTCCGACGGTCTATCTTCTGGTAACCCGTAACCACGAAGTTATCCAACTCAAACTCTTTTGCTATGTTCTGCGCCAGCAACGAGTCGTTTACCGACTGAGCTGACGTCTGGGCTAATGCTCCCAGCGAAAGCAAAGAGGAAAGGATAAAAAAATGTAGTCGTTTCATATTTATTAGATTGTAGTTAGTTCGTTATTGGATATTAGATTGTTTCAGTCCGAGCGCAGTATCGATTCGCTGCACGAGGTCGGCAAAGTGCATCTGAACGGCTGTGCGTCCGTCGCCAATCCTATTCTTCGCCCAGTTGCGTATGCGCACCAGCACGCCACGCTTCACGCTGATTGCATCGCTAGTACGGCTCAGCTGTGTGTTGGTAACATAGAGCGTGCGTGGACGGCTTGTGATGAGATTATTTGAGCCACACAATTCAGCAACACCTGCATATTCCGTATATTCAGGGTCGTCAGCAAGCATATTGTTCAACTTCACTCCTGCACTTTCCGATGCAGCCGTGATAAGGATATCAACCATACTCTTCTGCACGCTACGTTCCATCACGTCGGGATTCGGATGACGAGTGAAAACAGCTGTCTGAAGCATATCCAGCATATCAGCTACAGTAAACGCCTCGTTTGCTCCGAGGTCGGCTTCTGCCTGAATCATACGTATCATACGCTCGTTCGAGAGCAAATCCCAGAAGATGAAGTTCTGCTCCGTCTTCAAGGCTGTCAGCGGATGCTCCTCTCTGCCGTGCTTCAGCAGGTAGGTGTTTTTCATGAGTTCCTGCGGGAAGAGCCACTTGGGGTAGGTGAACACATTATTTATTAAATAGTCCACCGATTCGCGCTGACGCTTAGCAGGAACGTATGTGAATGTCTGCTTTCCGTCGCCCAGCACCGTATTCTCAAGATAGATACCGCCTACGTTGGCAAGTACGTGATAGTTGAAGAGGTCCCACTGGGTTATAACATCGTTCCACAGGTCGGCAGCCTCCTCCCATGTCTGGTCAATCTCGCCCGAACGTGTCCAGTTGGCAATATTCGGCATGATACGTTTCAGGTTCTCCAGTCCGTAAGAAGCGCTCTTCACAGGGTCGTCGCCCAAGTCCTCGCTCATGGCACTAGGATTGACAGCCTGACGGTAACCGCCTGTCTCGCTGTACATGAACTGGCGTCCGCTGTGTGCCTTGAGGAACTGCGAGAGGGCAATCTTTGCCTCCGTCTCGCTTGGGAACCAACGGTAACCCCATTCTATCGCCATTCGGTCGTATTCACCGATACGTGGAGACGACACCTTCACTCCGTCGCCCGGCTGAGCCACGTAGTTGTAACGTGCATAGTCCATGATGCTGGCAGAGATGCCACCTGTGCGGTCGATGAACGACTGACTGCGGAGCGAATCCGTAGGATAAGCAGACGAAGCTCTCATGTTGTGGCGCAAGCCCAGAGAGTGTCCAACCTCATGGCTGGCTACAAAGCGGGCCGCATCGCCAATGACGCTGTCGGGCAATACCAGCTGACGGGCAGCAGGGTCGATAGCGGATGTCTGTACCCTTATCCACTGGCTGAGCAGCTTCCTCACGTTGTGCCACCACATGATGTCGGCATCAAGTATCTCTCCGCTGCGTGGGTCGGTGATAGCCGGACCCATGGCGTTTGCTTTCTTCGAGGCAGCATACACTACTTCCGAATACTTCAGATCGTCGCCTTCGCGTTCAATCTCCTCTGTCATGTCATCCACCCTGACGGCATCCTTGAATCCTGCATATTCAAATGCATCGTTCCAGTCCAGTATGCCTTGACGTATGTATGGACGGAGCGACTGAGGTATGGCGCGATCCAGATAGAACACAATCTGCTTCTTCGGACGAGTAAGGATACCGCTCATATAGGCCTCCACATTCTCTGGTTCCAGTCGCCAGCGGTTTATGTAGTGCAGACTCTTCGTCTTCTGCTGATTATCGTCAAACTGCAGCACCTCGTCGGAGAAATAGCCCACACGGCTGCACTCCTCGCGTCCCTGCATAGGCTTCTCAGGAAGCAGCATGAGCGATGTGGAGACAACGACTGTCACATATACACGATTGTTACCCTCACGAACGAAAGCCGTGAGTTCGCTTGTAGCAGTAATGCTCTTCTCGAAAGATTTGATTGAAAGAATACGGCTCAGTGTGTTGCTTGGGCTTTGCGCTATGTTCAGATTGTAGAACACATCGTTGAGGCAGGCATCTCTTCCGTTGAACAGTTTTGAAACCGGGAATACCACCGATGACGAGTCGGGACTGACTGCGCTCACCTTGATGATAGCCATTACCGGGTCGAGGTAGTTATCTTTTACCGATGGAGCCATCGCAGCCTTAGGGTCAATCTGCGGGGTTACCCTCTGCTGGCGTATCGTAACGGTCTGTGCTTTCTTATCCCACTCGAAGCGTACTACCTGATTCTCGTAGTTCACGCCCTTGTTCACTCCGCTCTCGTTGAGTTCTTTTGGTACCTGCTGCAAGCGGTTCACCACCAGCATCTCCCTGCCCAGCCATTCAGTAGGCAGTTCCAGATACATCGTATCCTGCTTGCTTACCACATTCATCAAGCCCTCCACCTTCAGCGAATCCCTGCCTGTAAGCTGGGCATACGCCGACTTAGCAGACTCCTTGTCCTTCTTCTCTTTCTTCTTTCCCTCTGCCGGCAAAATCACCCCTGCAGCCAAGATAATCATCAGTAAAAAACGCAACATTATTCTCATTATAATGAAATTTGGTTGCAAAGATAGTAATTTTACAAATAATATGTAACATTATTTAGAAAAAACAAAGAGTGCGAGATTTCTCTCGCACTCTAACGATTATATGTTACTAGTTCAGCTTATCTTGCGATAGTACCAGTAGCGTTGTACTTGATACCCTTCTGCCAGATGACAACCTTGTTGCCCTCAATGTACTTACCGTCAGCCTTAACGCCTTCGTCAGCCTTGAGTTCATCGAGACCTGTTGGATCGTCAGAGAAGGTAATGTTGATGTTCAGAACAACTGCAGTGTTAGACTCAGTATTTACGAAGCCCCACTTAGCTGTGTAAGTGTCACCGTCCTCGTAAGTGTCATCGATAGCAGCGATATAGTCGATGATACCAGATGCTGGATCCTGAATCTTAGCACAAACCATACCTGCGCTTGTATTCCAACCTGCAGCATCGCCATTAGCATCGCGCCAGCCGTCAGTTGTGTTAGGAACGAAGTTACCGTCTGATACGTTAACGATGTACTGAGCTGCCTCAGAAATTGCATCGAGGAAGAGTGGTCCAGTAACGTCTAATACGTTGAATGCAGCCGGTGTATTCTCATAAGCAGTTTTGCTCTTAAGAACAACTGGAATGTCAACTTCAGCAACAATCTCTGGAGCATAAATTGGAGCCTCAACGAATGTAACTTTGACGTTGTAGGTAACTTGCTTGTCGTTAGCTACGAGAGCCCATCTTACAGTATAAGTAGCACCTACTTCGTCTGCACCGTTCATGTCGCAGATTGAGTATTCTCCGTCAGGAATAGCCTGGTAGAACTTAACACAAATACCTGCTTGCGGAGTTCCTGCATTCAAGTCTTGCCAAGTCGTAGCTGTTCCGTCACCATCGAACCAACCATAGTATGTAGCGTAGTCGCTGATGAGAGATTCGTCTGGATTAACGATACGGAGCATGTCAGTAGTGATTTCGTCAACACCAAGGAATTCCTTAGCTTCAGCGAAGTCAACTTCTGCAATTGTTGTACCATAGCCCTGACCTACGTAACGCTCTACGTTGAGGTTAATAGCGATAGCAGGTTGAGTAGTTGTGAATGTAGTAGAAGTGAGGTGTTCGCCTTCTGCTGCCTTCACAGTGTAGATTTCATTACCTGAGTTGTAATCCCATACGTGTACAGAATCTACATATACAGTATATTCCTTACCTGCCTCAAAGCCGCTAATGTAATCAGATACTTCACCAACAAGTTCGTCATCAGTGAGCGTTCTTTCGAATGGTTCAGCACCGTCAGTAACGATAGTAATATCGTAAACTACTTCACCGAAGAATCCTTCTGCATAAGAACCTGCAGCGTCATAAGTGTATGTACCAGTTACATAAACATCACCTTCGTCGTCGATGACACCGCTAGAAGCAACTGCGAAGTGTGATACATGAACGTAAGCCTCCTGGAATGTAGCAGATACATAAACTGCCTCTGCCGGCATTTCGAATGTAGCTACGCCATCCCATGCGTCGTACCAAACTTCAAGTTCTTCATCATCTGCATTCTTTACAGAGATAGATGCGAGTTCGTAGCCATCTTCTGGAGCAACTGTCAGCTCAACTTCGTCACCTTCATAAGCTGATGTCGGACCTGATACAAGGCCGCCAACCATGCCGTCTGCATAGTAGATGTTGTAAGGAAGGTTAGCAGTGAACTCTGCAGAAGTGAGAGCCTCACCTTCTTCAGCAACCTTAGTGAAGATTTCAGTAAATGAGTTGTAGTCCCATACGTGAACACCTGTGAGGTTAACAGTGTACTGAGTACCTGCAGTAAGACCAGGAACGTAATTAGCTACTTCACCATTAATTTCGTCACCATTGAGAGTTGTCTCGATTGGTTCAGCTTCGTCAGCGATAATAGTTACATCGTAAACTACTTCACCGAAGAATCCTTCTGCATAAGAACCTGCCGTTTCGAATTCGTATGTACCAGTTATCTTAACTGTGCCGTCTTCTGTGTCGATATGACCGTCAGAAGCAACTGCGAAGTCTGATACATGAACGTAAGCCTCCTGGAATGTAGCAGATACATAAACTGCCTCTGCCGGCATTTCGAATGTAGCTGTGCCTTCCCAAGAATCGTAGTCAACTTCAAGTTCTTCACCTGCTTCGTTAGTTACAGCGATAGATGCGAGTTCGTAGCCATCTTCTGGAGCAACTGTCAGCTCAACTTCGTCACCTTCATAAGCTGATGTCGGACCTGATACAAGGCCGCCGACCATGCCGTCAGCATAATAGATTGGATAAGTAGGAATAGCCTCAACAAGAGTGAGAGTGAAGTTGTCAGCAACGAACCAACGAGCTGCCATCGGAAGTTCAGTGTTCTTGACACCAAGGCGGAGAGAACCGTCCAATACAGTTACTTCTTCTGTAGCGTAACGGATAAGAGTTGTACCGTCAACGTCAACGAGTGTAGCTGTCTCATCATTGCCAGATGATGCATATACACCACTTGTAGGAGCAAATACAGTATATTCACCACCCTCATTATTGAGAGAGTTGTACATTTCTGCACTTACCACATACTTACCTGCAGGCAGACCTTCGATTACCTGATAGTAGTCGAACTGACCTTCTGCACGTGGGTTAGCATTACCAGCCCAATATTCGAATGAAGTACCATTGAGCAGAGGACCGTTACCACCCTTAGGTCTTTCGCAAGTCCATCCGTCAGCACCATTGATTGTCGGGTTGACAATAGCACGAGTCATGTCAGAACCTGGAGCAGTCTGAGCCTTTACAAATGCAGGAGTAATAGCTTCATTAACAACAGCAACTGCTGCTGGGATATCAGCTACTTCAACTGCTTCGTAAGCAGCCTTAACGTCAGCAACTGCTGCATCGTAGGTTGCAATCTGAGGATTACCTTCAGGAATATTACCCTTGATCGTCTCACCTTCGTTAAGTATAGCAGTCAGAGGAGCATAACCCTCAGCCTTTGCTACTACAGCGTTGATAGCATCGATTGCAGTCTGATATTCTTCAGCTGTTTCGTATGCCTGATCGTAAATAGCGACAGTACTCTGGATTTCAGCGTAGAGAGCTGCAGGAACTGTTGTCTCTTCTACAGCCTCAGCCTTTGCAACTGCAGCATCGAGGAGGTCAGAAGCAAGAACCTTAGCAGTAATACCCTTCAACTGGATAACATTCCAGTTTGTGAATTTCTTTACAGCATACATACCGAGTTCTACAGAACCGTCAGTTACTTCTACTCCGTCGAGCACTGCAGTAGCTATGCTGCTGAATGATGTAGCCCAATGGACTGGAATGAACTGGTCAACTTGACCCTCAGTTGTCTTTGCATACAAATATACAGCAGTTTCATCTCCTTCATCCTCAGCTGTCATATCAGTATCAATACCAGTATCGCGTCCCTTCGTAGAAGCTGCAGCTCCGTAAAGTTCCATACGATAAGTACCATTTGTCAGACCAGAGAAGATACGATAGAACATTCTGCCTTCAGATGCCTTGCTGCCATTAAATTGCTCGCAAGCAGGAGTCTCACGTCCGTCATTGGTAGTCACTGTTGGCGCAGCCCAGCCAACATAGCCTGTAGCTCCGTTCCAACCTTGCCAGTCAATTGGGAAGTCTGCTGTGAGGTCAGTTTCGATGTAGATAGCCTTCTTAACGAATGTAGCATTTACTGTAACACCGTCAGCTGGCATTGTGAACTTGCCGTCCTCAGAAACTGGAATTACGATTTCTTCAGTCTTGCCAGTAACGCTGATGCTTTCAAGTTCGTAACCTGTATATGGACTAGCTGTGAGAGTTACCTCAGCACCTTCTAATGCGAATTGCGGACCAGTAACTACACCGTTCTTAATCTCTTCTGAATAAGTAATCTCGTAAGTCTGAACAGCTGTGAATGGTTCAGAAACTGCGAGAGCTTCACCTGCTTCAGCAACCTGAGAGAAGACTTCTACACCTGTGATGTAGTCATTAGCGCGAACACCAAGAACCTTAACAGTATATTCTGTGCCAGGTACAAGGCTAGGAACGTATCCTCTTACAACGCCTCCAAGGTCGTCGGCTGTAATAACAGCTTCAATAGGATCGCCTTCTGCTGGAACTACAGCGATGTCGAATACAACATCACCGAAGAACAGCTCAGAGTAAGAACCTGCTGTCTCTGCTGTGAATGTACCAGTTACGAGAGCTACACCGTCTGGTTCAACGATACCGTCAGAAGCAACTGTGTAGTCAGACAGATGAACATAAGCCTGCTGGAATGTAACTGTAACTGTAACAGCCTCTTCAGGCATTTCGAATACAGCTACACCGTCCCATGAGTCGTACATTGTTTCAATCTCTTCGCCAGACACGTCACCTGTAACAGTGATAGATGCTACTTCGTAGCCTTCGTCCGGAGTAACAGTAACTTCAACTTCTGCACCTGGGATAACAGCTGTAGGAGCTATAACAGTTCCATGCTCTGGAGAAGTAACTGTGATTGCGAAGCTGTCGAAAGAAGCAGTCTTGCGGATGAGTACATAGTCGCTGTACTTAGTTGTAGCACTCTGCTCTTCGATGTAGAGAGGAGTAGTCTGAGCAATTTCAATTGGTGCAGATGTTGCGGTCTGAACTGTACCGGTTGACTCTACAGAGAATACAACCTTATCACCTGCAAGGAAGTTAGTGAGACCACTACGTGTTGCAGAAGTGATAGTATAGATACCCGGTTCGAGAGTAGTGATAAGCACGTTTTCACCGATAGCACTACCTGCAGCACCGTTAGCCATACGAATCTGAGTGTAGGCGTCCTTTACAGGAGTCATGCCTGCGATGTTTTCAGATTCTTCAGCAAAGATAGCGTTGCTGATTTGCTGCTCTTCTGTGATGTCTTCACCTGTTTCAGGATCTTGACCTGTTACAACTGTCTCCATAGCTGGAGTCCAAGTAGTAGGAGTCTTAACCTGAGTAGAAGTACCAGCCTCTATTTCGAGAACACCATGATCTTCGTTGCCGCTGTTAGCACCTGTCTTGTAGAGCAGACCGTCAGCGAGGAAGTAGTATGGATAGTAGAATGTCAGTTCATCGCCTTCGAACAGAACGTCACCAGTCTTGTTGCTGTCATAGAAGAATGGGAAGTTCTTACCTGCATCGTCCTTAGAAGTGATAGTTCCGCCAACCTTCTGAATCTGGTAACGGAGAGCAACACGACGAGGAGCAACGCCACGGAATACGATGGTAACCTTTGCACCAAGCAAAGCCTCTACGTCAGCGCTGTTGTCTTCTACATAGATCCACTTAGTAACAGGAGCTGCCTCTGATTCAGGAGTCCAAACTTCGCCAGTTTCAGTTACCTTGAAGTCAGCAGTGAACGATTCGTTGAGAACGATTGGCGCACCAACTTGGAAGTTAACTTCGTTTGAAGGCTTAAGTGGAGTACCTTCACCGTCAACATATTCGATTGTGACAGCAACGAACTCAGACCCTTCTGGGATGTCAGCTTCAGTATCAACGCTACGAACAGTTACATCGTCAAGACCGAAGTTGGCAAAGTAACGGCTTGAGTTGAACTGCATAGCACCAACACCATAGCTTGTTGCCAGAGTTGGAACCTGAGCCTTGTCAAGGATAATATTGTCGTTTCTGTCAGTAATAGTTACGAATGTAATACCATTGTAAACTGTTACTTTGAGGTTGTACCATTCATAGTTGCTCAGGTTGTTAAGGTCACCACCAGTGTATGTACCTGAATTTGGCAGAACAACTGTGAAGTTCTCAGCATCGTTGTTGATAATCCAGTTGGTAGTACCCTTTTCTGCCTTCTGAGCAATCTGGAAGATGTTTGCATTACCTGCAAAGTTCTTAATCTGCAGGTTTGTTCCTGTCTGGTCGTTTGAAGAACCAAGAAGGATTTTTGCCTCAAGAGTGAAGTCTGCCTGGTCGATTGCAAGAGATGCCTTGTTGACAGCACCACCGTTGTTGTTACGGCTGTTCTGGTCAACAGTCAAGAAACGAGTCACATTTCCAAATGGAACATCTGGATCTGGAACATCAACTTCTTCATACATAAGTTCGCCAGTCTCTGGGTCAATCATCTGCTCGCCAGTCTCTGGGTCAATCTTCGGCTGCATTTCCTTGTGAGAAGCACCGCGACCTGGAATCTTGCTACCGTCAGCGTTGATTGGAGTGTAACGTCCGCCTGTACCGGCTGTCCAGTCAACTGAACCATCTTCATAGTTGTTATAGAAATAACCAGTTACGCCTTCAACTGGAGTAAATACGAGGTTAAGTACATTCTCTTCTTCGTTCTCTGATACAATGAATGGAGTATTACCAGATTCATATTCATAGAATGTACCATCGATGAGCATCTTCGAGAGTTCACCTGCTGTAGCGCTTACTTCAGAACCAACAAGAGCATTCTTGTGAGTTACAGAAGCCTTGATAGGCTCGCTCGCTGTGTTCAGGAAGTTAACTACGTAATCAGCAACTGTAGTCTTTTCGTAAGTGATGTTCAGAACCATGTCGTCTTCATCAATTACGCGCTCGTCTGCGTCGTCTGATACGTAAGTGTACTTAGTCTTACCATCGATGATAGTTTCCTTATCTGCATCTGTAGCAGCGAGAGCCTCACCGTCAACAGCGTTACGGATTTCGGAATCCTTAACAGGATCACCATTCTGGTCGA
>CAJODY010000012.1 GCA_905233285.1 uncultured Bacteroidaceae bacterium | reverse complement strand
TTTTATGCCACTCCAGGTAGAGTATCGTGAGAAGTATGCGGCTAACGGCCGTTTTCCTGGAGGTTTTACCAAGCGTGAAGGCAAGGCAAGCGACGAAGAAATTCTGACATGCCGCCTCGTTGACCGTGCCCTCCGCCCTCTGTTTCCATCCAACTATCATGCAGAGGTATATGTTAACGTAATGCTCTTCTCTGCCGACGGAGTTGACATGCCCGACGCTTTGGCAGGATTTGCAGCAAGTGCAGCACTCGCAGTTTCTGACATTCCTTTCGAAGGTCCTATCTCAGAAGTTCGCGTAGCACGTATCGACGGACAGTTTGTCATCAACCCTACATTCGAACAGCTCAAGCAGGCTGACATGGATCTTATGGTAGGTGCTACCGAAGAGAACATCATGATGGTCGAGGGAGAAATGAAGGAAGTGAGCGAGCAGGATCTCCTCGAGGCACTCAAGGCAGCTCATGCAGCTATCAAGCCACAATGCCAGTTGCAGAAGGAGATGATGAAGGAACTCGGCAAGGACGTTAAGCGTGAATATTGCCACGAAGTGAATGACGACGAACTGAAGGCTGACCTTACAGCTAAGTGCTACCAGCCGGCATACGACGTAACAAAGCAGGCACTCGAGAAGCATGAACGTGCAGAAGCATTCGAGAAGATTCGTGAAGACTATAAGGAAGCATACGCAGCAGCACATACCGACCTCACAGAGGACGAGCTCGCTGAGAAGTACGCACTTGTTGACCGCTACTACCACGATGTAGAGCGTGATGCAATGCGTCGTTGCATCCTTGACGAAGGTATCCGTCTCGATGGTCGTAAGACTACCGATATCCGTCCTATCTGGTGCGAGGTTGAACCACTGCCCGGACCTCACGGCTCGGCTATCTTCACTCGTGGTGAGACACAGGCTCTCGCTACTGCCACACTGGGTACTAAACTTGACGAGAAACTCGTTGATGGTGCACTCGAGCGCTACTACATGAAGTTCCTCCTCCACTATAACTTCCCACCATTCTCTACAGGCGAAGCAAAAGCTCAGCGCGGAGTAGGTCGTCGCGAAATCGGTCACGGCCACCTCGCATGGCGTGGTATCAAGGGACAGATTCCAGAGGATTATCCTTACACAATCCGTGTCGTAAGCGACATCCTCGAGTCTAACGGTTCTTCATCAATGGCTACTACATGTGCGGGAACACTCGCACTTATGGATGCCGGTGTGCCAATCAAGAACCCTGTAGCAGGTATTGCAATGGGACTTATCAAGAACCCGGGCGAAGAGAAGTATGCTATCTTGAGCGATATCCTTGGTGACGAAGACCACCTCGGCGATATGGACTTCAAGACTACAGGTACAAAGAACGGTCTTACTGCGACTCAGATGGATATCAAATGTGACGGACTTTCATACGAAATCCTTGAGAAAGCCCTCATGCAGGCAAAGGCTGGTCGCGAACATATCATGGGCGAGATGATGAAGACCATCTCAGAACCACGTCCTGAACTCAAGCCACACGTACCACGCATCGAACAGATTATCATTCCTAAGGAGTACATCGGTGCTGTCATTGGCCCGGGTGGAAAGATTATCCAGCAGATTCAGGAAGACACCCAGACCGTCATCACTATCGATGAGGAAGATGGCGTAGGTAAGGTACAAGTATCTGCTCCTGGTCGCGATGCCATCGAGGCAGCACTTGCTAAGATTAAGGCTATCGTTGCCGTTCCAGAGGTTGGTGAGGTTTACAAGGCTAAGGTTCGCAGCATCATGCCTTACGGATGCTTTGTTGAGTTCCTCCCAGGCAGGGAAGGTCTGCTCCATATCAGCGAAATCGACTGGCGCCGTCTCGAGACAGTTGAAGAGGCTGGCATCAACGAAGGCGACGAAATCGATGTCAAGCTCATGGAAATCGATCAGAAGACTGGTAAGTTCAAACTGAGCCACCGCGTGCTCATCGAAAAGCCGGAAGGCTATCAGGAGCGTCCTCAGCGTGAACGTCGCGAACGTCCACAGCGCGAACGTGGTCCACGTCGTGAAGGCAACAACCGTCGTCATCATGATGCTCCTGCAACTCCTGAAGCAAACGAAGGCGGTGAGGTACTCAGCGCACTCGACGACCTCTTGAAGTAATTACATATTTATATATAATGTGAGCCAGCACTTTTACTGGCTCACTTTGTTTTCTTATGAAAGACTCGGCACTTATCCTTTCTGGCGGCATGGACTCCGTAACCATGCTCCACGAGTACGCTTCCGACATCGCACTCGCCATATCCTTCGACTATGGTTCCAACCATAATGTCCGTGAGATTCCGTTGGCACGTATCCATTGCGAACGACTCGCCATTCGGCATATCGTCATTCCACTATCTTTCATGCCACGCTATTTCCGTTCATCGCTGCTCGAAGGAGCCGACGCTATACCCGAAGGAGAATACTCTGCCGACAATATGGCAAGTACGGTCGTTCCTTTCCGCAACGGCATCATGCTTTCCATAGCCTGTGGCATAGCTGAAAGCCATGGACTCCGTCGTGTCATGATAGCCAACCACGGAGGCGACCATAACGTATATCCCGACTGCCGTCCCGACTTCATCCGCGATATGTCAGCGGCTATGAGCAACGGTACCGACACTCACGTTACCGTATGGGCGCCATATACCAACCTTACGAAAGCCGACATAGCTACTCATGGTAAGAGTCTTGGTATCGACTATTCCGAGACCTGGTCGTGTTACAAGGGTGGGGCAGTACACTGCGGACGTTGTGCCACCTGCCTTGAACGGCGCGAAGCCCTTCGTCTGGCCGGCATAGAAGATAAAACAGAATACGAGAGCAATTAGCTCTCGTATTCTGCTTTTAAGGATCGCTTTGTTTTATCGAAAGGCATCCTATTTAACCAAGTTTCCCAGAATATCTCTGGTCAGTTCTTTCGTTATAGTGCGGGTCGCAGCACTTGTGGCATTCTTGACTACACGTCCCGTCTTCGAGGTGCGCGACTTCGTCTGCTTTCCCGTCACCTTATCACTTACGTATGTACCCAGAATGGCAGCCAACGTCGAGGTAATAGCTGTAAGCACGGCCTTCATGACTTTCGACATGATTCCCGTTTTTTTCTTCTCCTCCTTCTTACCTCTTCCTTCTTTCCCATTGTCTAGTTCCTCCCCATCATGGGGGAGGTTAGGTAGGGGCTGTTCCTCACTTTCTGCCAGCAGTACCTCAAATGCACTCTCGCGGTCTATCGCCTTGTCATACTTGCCGTAAATCGTACTCTGCTTAATGGCGTCGAGTCGTTGTCCTTCAGTTATTGCACCAATCTGAGACAGTGGGAACAGAATCTTGGCACGTTCCACCATCTGTGGCGCACCTTTCTCGTCGAGCAGGCTGACCAGAGCCTCACCCGTTTCCAGATTCATGATGGCCTCGTCGGTCTTGAACTTTGGATTGGCACGGAACGTGTCGGCAGCTGTCTTTACTGCTTTCTGGTCTTTCGGTGTGTATGCCCTCAAGGCGTGCTGCACTCGGTTGCCAAGCTGTCCCAGAATATTTTCTGGAATGTCCGTCGGACTCTGAGTGATGAAGTAGATGCCCACACCCTTCGAACGTATCAGACGAATCACCTGTTCAATCTTGTCGAGCAGAGCTTTTGAAGTTCCGTCGAACAGCATGTGTGCCTCGTCGAAGAAGAACACCAGTTTCGGTTTCTCCAAGTCGCCCACCTCGGGCAGGGTAGAGTAGAGTTCGCTCATCAGCCACAACAGGAACGTAGAGTACAGCTTCGGCTGCATCATAAGTTTGTCGGCAGCCAGCACACTCATCACACCCTTGCCTCCGTCTGTCTGCATCAGGTCGTAGATGTCGAAAGCAGGTTCACCGAAGAACTTGTCTGCACCCTGATTCTCCAGTTGCAGCAGGGCTCTCTGAATGGCACCTACCGATGCCGTGCTCACATTGCCGTACTTCGAAGTATATTCCTTTGCGTGCTTTGCTACATAGTCGAGCATCGACCTCAAGTCCTTCAGGTCGAGCAGGAGCAAACCCCGTTCGTCGGCCACGCGGAACACGATATTCAGCACTCCGTCCTGAGTCTCGTTCAAATCCAGCAGACGTGACAGCAGCAGCGGTCCCATTTGCGAAATCGTTGCACGCATCGGGTGCCCCTGTTCGCCATACACATCGTAGAACCTCACCGGACAGGGCTGAAACTCCGGATTCTCAATCTCAAACTCCGGCATTCTCTTCTCGATGAATCCGCTCAGGCGTCCTGCTTGAGAAATACCACTCAGGTCGCCCTTCATGTCTGCCATGAAACAAGGCACTCCGGCCTGGCAGAATGTCTCCGCCATCACCTGAAGTGTCACAGTCTTTCCGGTACCCGTAGCTCCGGCTATCAGTCCGTGTCTGTTAGCCATCTTCGCTGTTATCGATAATGCTCCCGACTCGCAGTGAGCAATATACATTCCTCTTGTCTTGTCGTACATATCTTACTTAGAAATTAATTCCCAGATTCAGGAAAAGACATCCGTTATGAGTTGTATCGAAATCATCCCGACCGATGTTTGCCAGTCCGAAGTCGTAGCCCAGTTCGATATATGCCAGGTCGTAGCTGAAGCCGCAACCGAAACGCAGACCTCCGTCAAAGCGGCGGAAGGAGTGGTCGCTGTTTGAGAACGAGCCGTAAGCCTGACGGTCCTTGAAGTTCCGAATCTTACCACCGACACCCAGCGCGAAATATCCGCCGATGAAGGGTTGGAAGCTCATGTGCTCGTCCATGTCGTAGCTGTACTTGATGAGGAGTGGCAATTCCAGATAACCCAGGTTGAACGTGAACTTAGCCCTTACCGGGTTGCCTTTGTCATCCGTTTCGCCCGTCTCTACATATCCTCTGCCACCTTTCTGCACGAACGTCAGACCTGTCTCAAAGAACACGGGTGCGCTGTTCGTCAGTTGCAGACCTACCACACCTCCGAAACTCAGTCCCGTCTTCATGCTTCCTCCGTTCAGCATCGGGTCGTCGCTGTTGACGAAAGCAAAAGCAGGACCAATTCTGAAACCGAAATAGATAGGCACGTCGTGGCTACCGAACCTTTTCGAATATTTACTCTCCGGCACACCTTCGCCAGAGTATTTGCCTTGTGCATTCACAGCGCTCGCAGCCATCAGGCATGCCAGCATAAACATAACAGTTTTCTTCATTTTCATTAGTATTTTGATTATTAATTTCTTACAGTCTGAAACCTACGAACAGGCGTGCTCTCCACTTCTGGTTCTGCAGCATCAGTTGTTCCTTGTCGCCTATCGATGTGAAATTATACACCATCGTCAGTCCTGCGAACCAATTGCCAAACTGCTTCACTACCGCACCTCTTCCCACGATTATCACCTGAGGGAAATGGTAGGGCATCGACAATTTGTTATCACTCACATACAGCGAAGTCGTGCTTAGGATGATGAATGTCGGCAGGGCGGAGATGTGTAGCAGCCAGTTGCGTCCCGGCACGAAATTATATCCGTAACCCGCACCGATACCGTAGTTGCTTGTTTTCAGTTCTATCTCCTGGCCTCCCAACTTCTCCGATGCCTCCACAGTCAGCTTCTGAGCCTGTATCGACAGTCCGAGTAGGAAACTGCCGGCCGAACGTCTCTGAATATACGACTGCGAGAAAGCGGCAGGGTAGGAGAACCGTTTATAATTGAAAGCGTAATAACTATTCAGGTTTATCGTCCTCAACTTCAGCTTGTCCGTCTCCGTGTCCACATGACTTCCGTCTCCGCGTTCTACCCATCCCTTGAAATTCGATGCCCTCTGGTAAATCACGTCGAAGCCCCATCGGTTACTGTACGAATTCAGGTTAAACTCATAATCCTGATACTTGCCCAGCATCTTGGCAGGATTAAGTGCAAAACTCAACGTAAGTCCCATATAACCCACAGCCACACTCAACGTCGATTTTATGTCCGCTTTCATGTCTGTGGCGTAATGCAACTCGTTGTCTCTTCCTTCTGTCTTTATGTCCGCACCCGACACATTCAGTCTGCCCTTTATCGTCCAACTCGTCTTCGGACGTATGATATACAACGTATCCGTATTTATCTTGCTACGCTTTATCGACAACAAAGTCTTCACCGTGTTCAGCATCACAATTGCACTCTCCTTCCATCTTGCCTTCTTTGTCATCGAATCTGTCGAGTGCGTCACTGGGATAGCTCTCAGCGAATCCAGCACAGGCTCCGTCTTTAGTGAATCCAGCACCGGCTCTATCTTCAACGAATCCTGAGCCTCAATCCTATCTGTATATGTCAGGAGGATTAAGGCCGCAAACAAGACTCTTATGGCTTTGCCGTTCATTGCGCCAATACCATATGACCACCGGCTCCCTTACGGAACCCATATTTCGCCTTCTCTTTTAGGGTCTGCATCTCCTTCTGAGCCGACGACTTAGGCATCCCATGCAGCGTGGCATACTGATCGATTGTGATATATCCTTTGCGTTCCAGATATGCCTTGGTCTTCGCAATCCTGTCCTCCAGCGAACCTCTGTCGCCATTCGTGAAGATGAATCCCTGCTTGCTCACAGGCTTGTAGCGGCGCATTTCGCGTTTCCATTCGGCATCGATGCTGAAGTTCACCGTGTCGAACACCACCGACTTGTTCTTGTAGAACTCCTTCACCTCTTCATCGCTCATCATCTCCGTCGAATTCATACTCTTGTCCTCAAACTTCAGGGCAGGCGAGAACACACCCAGACCGTCAATCTTCACGGTGTGGCCCTCCTTTACATACTTTATAATCTGATTTCTCAGTTCAGCAACAACACCCTCCATTTCGCTCTGGCGCAGTCCTGTCGCGTTCTGAATCAGTTCCTTCGTACCAATCTGGTGCGTACTTGCGGCACGTGGAAAGAAATGCCGCTTCTCGTCGTTGAACATCCCTGTGTTCTCTTGTATTACATAATCCATGCTGTTTCCTCCTTTTATTAATTGTTATTCGCCTGCAAATATACATTCTTTTCTCAGTAAAAACAAAAAATCGCGGAGGGATTTTTACTAATCCCATCGCAATTTTTAAAAATCCCCCTGCGATTATTATTAATCCCCTCGCGATTTTTTCTTTCCGCTGAGGCGTGACGAATTGTTTAATTGGATGTGGAAGTGCCTTCCCTTAGTCGCAGTTGTGTCTTTTCTTAGTCGCCGTTGTGCCTTTTCTTAGTCGTAGAGTTTTCTTCCTTAGTCATAGAGATGGAAGATGCGCTCCATTGGTTGCCATTTCTCGTTTGTAGCACGGAATACGCTGCCCAGCGACGAGGAACCGAATCTCAGGTGGGAGATTTTCATCCCCGTGTGTCCCAGTTCTGTGTATCTTTTGTACTATAGCACACTATTTGATGTAGCCTGCTTTGAGGAGTTCGCCATAGACGAGGTCGCACTCGTCGTACCACTCCTGACCGAAACGACGGATGAGTGGCTCACGAAGGAAACGGTAGAGTGGAAGCTGGAGGCGTTCGCCCAGTTCGAGTGCAGGACGGCATACGTCCCATTTATGATAGTTGAGTGCGGGTACTCCGGCTATGGAACTGATACGGATGGGGTAGAGGGCACAGGAGATGGGCTTCTGCCAGCGGAGACGACCCTCGCGGAAGGCGCTGTCGATAGTGCAGAAGGCACAACGTGGACCACGTGTCTTGCCACCGTCTGGCGAAATGTTTCCATAACGAACGAAGACACAGTCCTTACCATCGACGATGGAGGTAACGAGTTCGCCGTCACGATCGGGATAGACGCCCCCCTGCTGCTCTATCTTTGCCTTGGCTTTGGATGTGAGGCGGTCCCAGACGATGTCTTTGGCGTGCTCAAGTTCGGCGACTTCATCGAGGGCTACCGGTGCACCGGCATCACCTTCGACATGCCGTGACAACGACTGAGGTCGCAGCAGAAACGGACCTGAAAGATGTCGAGCGAGACGAGAGTGTTTTTGATTTCAATCATTTTAGTTTACCGTTACGGAAATTATCAATTACCTTGAGCCTAGGAAGAGGAAAAGCATGGAGATGAGTACAAGCAGGAGGTCGATGACTTTGGAACGGAGGTTTTTCTCGTGGAAGATGAGTGCTCCGAAAAGGAAACTGACGACGACGCTGCCGCGACGCACCATAGACACGATGGATATCATGGCTCCGTCGTGGCCGAGGGCATAGAAGTATGCGAAGTCGGCTGCGGAGAGGAATATGCTGATGAGGATGATGCACCAGTCCCAGTGGAAGGGGGTGGTGCGCTTGTGGTTTGGCCACCAGAGGAGTAGGAGCATGAGGAGCATCATGAAGAACTGGTAGATGTTGTACCAGGACTGAACTGCCAGTTTGTCGAGTCCCACACCGTGGTTCTGGGGCGATGCCATGAGAAACTTGTCGTAAAGTCCGGATATGGCTCCGAGTATGTTGGCAAGGATGACGAAGATGATGAAGCGGTTATGACGGAAGTCTATGCCTTCTTTCTTGCTGGAACGCGAGAGCATGTAAAGTCCGATGATGGCAATGGTAACTCCGAGCCACTGCCATAGGTTCAGCCGTTCGCCAAAGACGGTGATACCGCCGATAAGTACCCAGATGGGACGTGTGGCATTGATGGGACCTACGATGGTGAGTGGAAGGTTCTTGAGCCCGAAGTAGGCAAAGAGCCAACTGGAGAGTACGATGACTGCTTTGAGCAGTATGTACCGATGCTCTGCCCATCCGTAGCTATGGGTGAAGAAGAGGGAATCGGAGGGGATGACGCCTTTGTTGCTGAGGATGATGAAGGGCAGGAATATGAGTGAAGAGAAGAGGGTGTTGAGCAATAGCACTGGTATGACGGCATTGTTGCGCAACGACTTCTTCTTAAATACGTCGTAGAATCCGAGTAGGGCAGCGGAAAGGAAGGCAAGGATTAACCACATATTTTTAGTATTTTATGTCGGCAAGGAAGAGGGCGTTGCCGGGGACGGAGGTACCTGCGGCGCAGCGGTCTTTCTGTTCGATGATGTCACGGAATTGTTGGAGGGTGATAGCTCCGCGTCCGACGTCGAGGAGTGTTCCTACGATGGCGCGTACCATGTTGCGCAGGAAACGGTTGGCTGTGATTGTAAACTGCCACTTGATTGGACTTAGCTGACTCCAACCGGCTTCGGTGATGGTACAGATATTGGTCTTGGTGTCGGTATGTAGTTTTGCGAAAGAGGTGAAGTCGGTATATTCCATAAGGATGCGGCATGCCTCGTTCATCAGTTGGAAATCGAGCGGGAGCGGAAAGTAGTAGGCATAGGGCTCGAAGGGTGTCTTCGAGGTGACTATGAAGTAATGGTATGTGCGCGAAGTGGCACTAAAACGGGCATGCATGCTGTCGGCTACGGGACGTATGTCATGGATGGCAATGTCGCGTGGCAGTAGTTTGTTAAGACGGTAACGGAGTTGCTGGAGCTGAGCCTCGTCAAATGTTTCGTAGTCGAAGTGGGCAATCATGTATGAGGCATTGACTCCGGTATCGGTTCGTCCGGCTCCGACGATTTCGATGTCGTGGCGCAGTAGGGTGGAGAGTGCCTGTTGGAGGGTGGCCTGAACGGAGGGCGCGTTGGGTTGTATCTGCCATCCGTTGTAAGCGGCCCCGTCGTATGATAGTGTTATAAAGTAACGCAATGTTTGGTTTACGGTTTACAGTTTACGGTTTACGGGGTGAGGCGGTTGTGGAAGAAGTAAGCGATGCGGTGGCGTATGCTCTGTCCGCGTACTTCGCTCTTCAGATGGTCGGAACCACCGCCGTGGTAGTATTGCCAGAGCATGACGGCTGCCGTGATGGATGATATGCCGTCGGCTGTGGCTATCGACGCCCATACTCCGTCAGTTCCCCATAGTGTGCCGTCGGAAAGGGGTATCTCGGGGAAGATGATGAGGAAGGGAACGAGGAATATGAGTTGGCGACTGACGCTTAGGAAGATGCTTCGTTTAGGCATTCCGATGGATTGGAAGAAGTTGCCCGTGACAATCTGGAACCCGACTACCGGAGAGAGGAGACATACGATGCGCATGCCTCGTGCTGCCATTGCAGACAGAACTGGGTCGGATGTGAAGACGATGACGATATATTCTGGGAAGAATACGCAGAACACGAAGTCGATGACCATGATGACGGTAGCAAGGACTATTGCTTGACGCAGTACCTGCGTGACTCGGTCATAGAGACGAGCTCCGTAGTTGAATCCGGCTATGGGTTGCATGCCCTGACAGATGCCTAGAACTACCATGACGGACAGGAAGGTTACTCCGTTGACTATACCGTAGGCTGCTATGGCTAGGTCGCCTCCGTGAATAGCCAGTCCCTTATTGATGAGTATGACTACGAGACAGGCACAGAGTTGCATGCAGAAAGGGGATAGTCCGATGGAGAGTATAATTCGTGTGATGGAAGATTCAAGACGGTAAATACCCTGATGAAGATGGATGAGGTCGTGGGGGTCAGAGAGTTTGTAAGCCACAAAGCAGAGGGCAAACACCTGTGAAAGCACCGTGGCTATGGCAGCACCCCGGATACCCATTCCGAGGACGAAGATGAAGAGGGGGTCGAGCATGGAGTTGACTACTACGGTAGCTATGGTGGCTACCATGGCCGCCTGGGGATGTCCCGTGGAACGCAGTGCCGCATTCAGTCCGAGGTAGAGGTGGGGCACCACGTTGCCAAGGAGTATGATGGTCATGTACTCGCGAGCATAAGGATAGGTGTTCTCACTGGCACCGAAGAAAGTGAGCAGTGGATGGATGAAGATGAGTCCGACGATGGTGACTAGCAGTCCCATGATGACGTTGAGGGTGACGATGTTACCCAGAATACGTTCGGCTCCCTTGTAGTCGCGTTGTCCGAGTTTTATGGACATGTATGTGCTTCCTCCCACTCCGACCATTGCTCCGAAAGCGGCAGCGAGGTTCATGACGGGGAAGGTGACCGCGAGTCCACTCAGCGAGAGTGTACCTACGACGGGTATGTGTCCGATGAAGATACGGTCAACGATGTTATAGAGCGATGAGGCTGTCATCGCTACTACGGCAGGGATAGCGTATTTCAGCAGGAGCGACCCGACGGGGGCTGTACCCAGTTCTTTTGTATTGTTTTTTGTTTGCAAGGAATTATTAGCTTACAGGTTACAGCTTACAGGTTATTGGAAATTTGACCATGCTGGTGGGTCGATACCAAGGAGGTTTTTAACAAAGAAGTCGAAACGTTTGTGTTCGCCGTAGGTTTCACCCATAGTGTGATGAGCTCCGGGAAGGAGGATGAATTCGAAGTCTTTGTTTGCTTTCTGCAAGGCATTGACTACCTGATATGATGATGACGGGTCGACGTTGTCGTCCATCTCGCCGACGAGGAGCATGAGTTTGCCTTGCAGACGGTTGGCATTCACTACGTTGCTGCATTCGATATAACTGGAGTCAACGGGGTAGCCCATCCATTGCTCGTTCCACCATATTTTATCCATGCGGTTGTCATGACATCCACAGGCTGCATAGCCGACTTTGTAGAAGTCGCCATGGAAGAGGAGGGCACCGAGCGCTTCCTGACCTCCGGCTGAACAACCATAGATACCCATGCGGTCGATGTCCATATATGGGTATTTCTGTGCTGCAGCCTTTATCCATGCTATGCGGTCAGGGAATCCGGCGTCTTTCAGGTTTTTGTAGCACACCTGTTCGAAATCGAGTGAACGGAACGAAGTAGTCATGGCATCAAGTTGAACGACTATGAAACCAAGTTCGGTAAGTGCATCCATGTAGTAGAGTGCGGGTGAGAACGACTTCGGTACATATTGGTCACCAGGTCCTGAGTATATGTATTCGATGACAGGGTAGCGCTTTGAGGGGTCGAAGTTGCGAGGACGGCGTATGAGTCCCCACATATCAGTCTTTCCGTCGCGACCTGGTGCTACGAATACTTCGGGTTCTGTCCAACCAGCCTCCTTCAAACGGCTTATGTCAGCTGTCTCAAGTGTGCTGATGATTTTTCCGTCGATGGCAGAACGCAGCACTGTGACTGGAGGAAGAAGTGGAGTAGAGTATGTGTCGATGATGGTTTGTGAGTCGTTGTTGTAAGTGGCACGATGGTTGCCTTCCTCAGGAGTGAGGGCTGTGATTTTCTTTGAACGGAGGTCTAAACGATAGTAGTGTACGTTGTATGGGTCTTCTTGTGTGATGGTTTTATCATTACTTGAAGCTATAGTACCCATATTCTTGCAATTCATACCGTTGGCTGAAAAAATAACAAAACCTTGTCCTTTATCATTGCAGTCGTGGGCAATAACGTTGCGTACCCAGAAGTCACCACGAGTGAGTTGGGTGAGTTTGCCGTTTTTGCGATTGTAAAGATAGAGGTGAGCATGTCCGTCACGGTCACTTTTCCAAAGGATGAAATTAGGATTGATATCGCGACGGAGGTTACGTGAGTAAGCCACATACTTGTCGTTCTTTTCTTCGATAAGGGTTTTTACCTCGCCTTGGAGGTTCATCTCTAGCACTCGGTAGGTTTTGTGTCCGCGTTCGTTAAATTCGAATGTGACGGTCTGGCAGTCATTGTCCCATACCGGAGCGTCAACATGGTACTGGCTGAAGAAGAGTTGAAGTGACTGAGGACGAATGGTTTTCTTGTTCTCAACATCTACTATGACAGGTATGCGGTAGTTGAGTGAATCGCCCGGTTTTGCGTATTCCTGTTGGGAATAGCGTGGTTGCACCTGATCCGTGGGAGAGGAGAGTGTATAGGTGACGAAGCGCTTCGGAGCGGGTTTGATGAGTACGGTGGCATAGTATTTGCCATCGTCAGACCAGCGACCCCATGAGGAGTAGTAGCATGTGTCCACTCCGTCGAATGTGATTTGCGATTCTATTGCGTTGTCGTTTCGTTCGTCTGACAACCACAGGTTGCCGTCTTTATGAATGATGAATGTGTTCTTGATTGTAGGCGATTCGGCACGTCCGTCTTTCTCGTCGAGCACTTCCATCCAGTGGTGCTGTGGGCCCTGATGGTGGGGATGGCGACGGGGACGCGGATCGGAAATCTGTGTCTTGGCACCTGTCTTGCCATCGACGCTGTAAAAGACTGTGCTGTCGCCGTTATATACGGAGTACCAGAAATTGCCGTCCTGACCGCTGTGGGCATCGACGTTGCCATTTATCATTTTCTTGGAATACTTTCCATGGACAGCGAAGGCGTTCTTATAATCTTCGACTGTGCCTTGTGCTGCGAGGTTGACTGTGCAGCCAAGGAGAAGGAGAGAGAGGTATGTTTTCATATCAGTAGATGTTAAAGTCGGTATAAAAGTAATAGTACCACCAATAGGTATCGCCATAGACGGCATGGAGTCTGCCCGCCATCTCGTCGGATGAAAGATTCATCTCGGAGAGTTGGTTGTAGTCTCTGACGAAGTTGTTGTATCGGTCGGCTATGAAATTATCAAATGGGAAATTGTCAAGTTGGATAGGTGAACTCTCCTTGGTACAGAGCATGATGGCTGCTTCCTGATAGAGTAGTGGAATGGCATCGTTGGGATGAGCATTCACATATTTGTAGAAATGGATGTCGAAGGCATACTCGTCCTTTGTCCAAAGCGATGTGGTGATGATGAGTTCTTCGAGTTTGGGGTTGGCAGCGTGGGCGAGGTCTGAGAAGTGGTTGAGAATCCATTGTTCGGGAAATCCTCCGTCGGTGTCCAGTGTGTTGCCTTCATCGAGGAATAGAGGCGCAATGTTTTGGAAGTCAGCAGACTGCATGATTAGGGTGCTGGATCGCATCTGTCGGCTTTGTTCGTCAGCCCATGGCTTATGGAACATGGTGTTGCGTAGCATAAGAAGGTATTTCTCTGCAAGGTCAAATTCCTGATTGAGTATGGCGCAACGTGCCATTGTCTTGAGATTGCGGACAGAAGGCCTGTACTCCACGGAGTTTTCCATCGCCCAGCGATAGGCATAGTTGAGTTGTCCGTACTGATAGTAGGCTGTAGTGGCTGCCAGTTTGGAGATATGCAGGTGGAGTGTGTCGGAGGGGAAAATACTGACCGGACTGGGAGGGTTGACTCCGCAGTTGTTTGTTTTGAAAATCTCCTTCAGCCTGCCACTATGCATCAGGGATATGTTTTTGTAGAGAACCATGAGGTTGGTAGGCTGCTTTACTTTCAGGTGTTCGTCGATTACGTCCTGCCATCGGCAGTCCTCTATAGCCCGTTGCATGCGCAGTTCGCTGTAGAGTCGTGAGTCGGGAAGGGTGAGTGAATATATCCTCAGTTGTGGACGGGTTGCCACGAAGAGTACGATAAGTACGGTATAGGGTTGCCACCAGTTTACCCGTTTGAACAGTCGGAGCAATAACCGGTCGAGCAGAAAACTGCCGAGGGATACGGATAGCAATACCAGTGTGGGTATGAATGCATAACCCGGCGACTTGATGTAGTATATCCAGTAGCCGAGACACAGCAGACTCCAAAGCAGAAAGCAGGGAGGCAGTATGGCAATGATACGATGCCAGCCCTTCCATCCCATGAGCCATAGCAGGCTGTAGTATGACAACAGCCACATGGCAATGATGATAGTGCTGCCCAGCAGGGGGTAGTAGAAGAACTGGGTTAAGAAACAGCCCAACCATGCCCAAAGTCCGTTGCGACAGAGCAGTGTCTCCTGCATAAATGTATGCCCCGAAACGAACAGGGATTCTTCCTGCAAGGCATACAAGTAGTCAGCGTGGCTCAGGAGTAGGATGTAGGCCACGACTGCAAAGACGATGGGGATGATATGTCGCTTTATTGTTTTAATGGTCTATTTGACTGATTTGAAGGTTACTTTCTTTGCATCGCCCCTTGCTATGCTGACGAAGTCCTGAACGGATACCTTGACTGGCTCGACCATGAATTCCGGACGGTTGTATGAGCGTAGGAAGAAAGTGTAGAAGTTGGGGTCGCGCTGTGGCACCTCAAATGCCTTGTGGCATCGTCCCTCTTTGTCGAAGTAGCTGATGTAGGGACGTGTGTAATTGCCGTCGTCGCGTCGCGAAGCGGTCATTATCCATCGGTTGTTGCTCGAGAATGACGGGTAGGACTCTGACTTCAGAGAATTCAGTTCGTCGAGACTGCGTACTTCCTTCGTTTTGAGGTCCATCAGCATGATGTCGGCATCGGGATGCCATACATGGAAGCAACCGAATTCAGCCATTGAGAAGACGAGGTAGCGTCCGTCGGGAGATACACGTGGAAGGGTGACGGACTTACCTATTGAATCGGCATTGAAGATGAGTTCGGGTTTTCCGAACGTGCGTGTCTTCTGGTCGAAACTCTTGGCGTACAGGTTGTAATGCACTTCCTTGTAGCGCTGAATCATCTCAGTCTCCTTTTCGATGGAGTCGTTGTGGTATTCGAAATGGGCAGAGCAATAGTAGAGGGTATTTCCGTCGGCCGACCAGCATGGGAATACTTCGAGCTCGTTCGTGTCGTTCTCGATGATGCTCACCTCGTCTGTTTCAGGGTCGTAGAGTATAAGGTCCGACTTAGTGTCCTGAACCTCAATCTTCCGTACGTCCTTTGTGTGGAACGACTGCCCTGTGCTGTTTGTTGAGAAAGCGATGACATTGATGTTAGGGTGCCACGACGGATATACTCCTGCCGAGATGGTTGAATCTGTCTTCAGGTCAACCTTCTTGATGCTTCCGTTGTCAACAATCATCGTACCGCCATAACCTTGTCGCATGTGGAAAAGCATGCGGCTGGTCTTGTAGTTCTGATAAGAGTGGCAGTTGATGCACTGTCCCGTCTTTTCAGTTGTCAACGGCATGTTATTGTAGATGTCGTTCTCGTCGTAGTTGGTGAGGTTACGCTGACGAATAGCCAGTTTTTCGAATGCTACATACGAAGGCTGGATGTTACGGTAGGAGATGTAAGGGTCGATGTCTTCCTCGGCAATGTAGATGTTGAATGGCTTGAAACGAACCCATTCTTCGTTTACTTTGGCAAAAACCTCTACAGCGATGCCGTTACCTTTTGCTGCATCGCGCAGTTCTGCCCATTCTTCCTCGTCGATGATGACCTTGGCGTCGTCGCCATAAGTGTAGGAAAGACCACCTGGGGCTGACAGTCGTGCCACAATGTTCTTCGTGCCTTGCAGAACGGTGAAGTTCGGAGGACATATGTTTGCGGGCATTGTCACCTCGATATAGTCCGGACGGATGTGTGGCAATTCCTGTGTCTCGATATATGATTCGGGCGCTTCGGGATGTCCGCAAGATAGGAGTATGCTCGTTAGAGCTATACATAAATAATAAAAGTGTAAATATCTCATTGGTAAAAAGTTATTTTAGTAAGAAGTGATGTCTCTACAGAAGAAATAGAACCACCAGAACGTGTCGCCGAAAGTCGGTTTCATGGTCTCGCCGACCTGTGGAGAAGTCATTCCGCTGTTAAGGAGCGACTGAGCTGTTTGGTTGAATCGGTCGTAGCGTTCCACTATCTGATGCTTGTCGAACGGCATGCGTGAGATATCCATGCTTTGTGGTTCCAGTTTGCCGTACAGGTATGCTGCTTCCTGGTAGTGCATAGGCATATCTTTGTCGGCATTCAGCACGGCATATTGCATGAAACGCGGCCAGAACAACTGAATGTCTTTCTGAACCAGGGCATAGTCGAGAGTCATCTCCTGAAAGTATTTGCTATCCTTGTTCATGCTGTGCGAGAAGTAGTTGATAAGATACATCTCAGGTATGCCGTTGTCGCCGTCGAGTACCGAACCCATGTGCCCCTGCAGTTCAACAATGTTTGCCAGTTCGGGATAATACTTGTCGACGTTCTTCTCGCTGAGCATCGATGGTCGGCTTGTAGCAGGCAGATAGCGTTCAGCCCATTTATTTTGGTAGATAGTGTTCGACAGAATGTCAATATATTTCCTTGCCAGTTTGTACTCCCCGTTTACGAGAGCGCAAAGAGCCAGAACCTTCAGATTGTCGTAGTTGTAGCCGAATTCCACAGAGTTCTCAATACACCAGCGGGTTGAGAAATTGGTTTTTCCGTGGTGCAAATACAGCAGTGGGGCAGCTGTCTGTACCATGTGCACTTTCAGCGAATCGCGTACATACGGCTTCTCTCCCATGTTGTTATAGTGGAAGAACTGTGTGCCGGCCGTGCCTTTGTTGAATAGTGCGATATTCTTCAGTATAACCATCTCGCGTGTGGCATCGCCCGGCAGTTTTGCCGATTCGTGCAACACCTCATCCCAGTCGAAATTCTCGGCAGCCCTGTACATACGCATCTCGGCATGATAGTTGTAGTTGTCGAAATTGGCCGTGTCGATTGCAAATACTGTAATCAAGGCAACCAGAACGAAGCATGATATGCGTTTCATGGGGCTTTCTATCTTGACGGGTACAGGCAATGCCATTGCCAGCAGCCATACGACCGCGAAGATGAAAGGAAGTTCAAGAGTCCAGCTTACGGCCTCTTCTGCGGCAAATTGCGGCAGTCCTGCTGTCCATGCCCTTTCCAGTGCCAGTTCAGAATAGAAGCGATACCAGAGTATAGGTGTAGCAAGCGACAATACCAGTGGAAGCGCTACATTCATGACGTACCATTTTCCATGTGCCGTATGCAGTTTCTCCTCTGTGCCGTGGGTACCTTTCACTCCGCACAGGGCTGTGACAGCCATTGCCAGTAGGCTGTAGAATCCGAAAAGAGGGTAGGTGAGGGCAAGCAGTACAGTCCACAGCCCTTTCTTCTTGAGTCGTACCCAAGCCCAAAGCGCAACGAGGATAAATCCGAGGGTGGGGGCAAAGAAATAGCCTACATACTTCATGTAGTACAGCCAATAGCCGAGGTCGATGACTGATATCAGCAGCAATGAGGGTACTACGAATGCCAGAGGCAGGAACGTTGCTTTTACCCGGAATGCAAACTTGATGACGAACGCCAGTATCAGCCATAGTGCTATTAGCATGGCGCTGCCGAGTGTTGGAACATAGAAGAACTGCGTCAGGAAACTGCCCGCGTACGACAGTAGTCCGCCCGGCAGCTGCATACATTCATTGAAAAACACTTGGCTGCCATAGAAATGTGACTTCTCTTGAGCCATGAACAGCATATCGCTATTCTCCGAAACCAGATAATACCCCCCGATGGCTATGAAACACAGAGTCCAAATCCACGGCAGGTATTTTTCTGCAATCTCCAACTTTGATGATTTATTTCCCATTGGTTATTTTGTTCGTTTTATGGGTGCAAAGGTACAATTAAGGAGGGAAAAGCACAAATAAATTTTGTAATTATCTTCGTTAAACCTTACCTTTGCAGCCGTAAATTAATAATGTACAAACAAACAACAGAGAAAATGGGAAATAATGTAAATGATATGTTTCATTCCAGACATATCGTAATTTGCTTCGCAGTGCTTTGTGGAGCAATCATTCTGTTCAGCTGTAGCGGTGGGAAAAAGCAAAGCGAGGAAACTCCGAAAGCAGTGAATATCGCAGAGTGCAGGGATGCCAGCGCTTTGCCTCCTGCTTCTTTCTCCGGACTTACCCGTTCGGTTGATATGGTAAACGTCGCATTTCGTGTCAGTGGTACCATCAGTCGTGTATTAGTAAAGGAAGGCGACCATGTGCGTGCCGGACAGGTGATAGCCGTCATGGACGACCGTGACTATCGCCTACAGCTCAATGCCACAAAGGCTGAATACGAGCAGATAAAAGCCGATGCCGAGCGTGTCATCGCTATGTATCAGGATGGTAGCACTACAGCCCAGAACTACGACAAGGCTCGTTACGGACTGGAGCAGATAACTCAGAAACTAGGCAATCATACCAACCAACTCAACGACACACGTCTCCTTGCTCCCATGTCGGGATTCGTTAAACGTAAGCTACGTGAGAGTGGAGAAGCCGTGGCTGCTGGTCTGCCGGTAGTCGAGTTGAGCACATCTGACAGGGTAGAGATTGAGATAGACCTGCCCGCAAAGGAGTTTCTCCATCTCGATGAATATACCGATTTCTATTGTACATTCAATGTGACGGGTGCCCGCCAGTTCCCACTCAAAGTGGTCAGAACCGGTGTCGAGGCAAATGCCAATCAGCTTTACCCCGTATTCCTGCAGTTCAAGGATGCAGCCAGCCATAAGGGCATCACAGCCGGCATGTCAACAATGGTTTATGGCAACAGACTGGTAGCCAATCTCGACGAAGACCCGCATTCCAGCGACATCATCATACCGGCTTCAGCCTTGATTACTGACGACGAGACACCTCATGTGTTTGTTCTCGACGAGAAAGAGAACGTAGTAAGAATCCGTGAAGTGAAAGTCGGAGTCATCAATCCTGATGGTACTGTTACCGTGTCGCATGGCTTGAAAGTAGGGGAGAAGGTAGTCCGCACAGGAGCACACTGTCTGACCGACGGACAGAAAGTAGAGGTTATGCAGCCAGCTTCAAAAAGTAACGTAGGAGGAATGCTATGAACATAAGTAAATGGGCACTTGATAATCGTAACCTTGTCAACTTCCTGGTCTTCTGCCTGATGGTAGGCGGTATCGTAGCCTACTCCTCGATGAGCAAACTTGAAGACCCTGAGATAAAGGTGCGTCAGGCAATGGTCGTCACGACCTACCCGGGTGCATCGGCTCATCAGGTTGAACTGGAGGTTACCGACCCCTTGGAGAAATCCATCAGGGAAATGGCTTCGGTCGATTATGTGGATAGTAAGAGCTATGCCGACATGAGCCTTATAACCGTCGAACTGAAGACCACCACGAAACCCGCTCAGATTGAACAGGAATGGGATATCCTGCGTCGTAAGGTAGCAAACGCCCAGAGCGTAATGCCCGAGGGTGCCTCCGCGTCGATAGTGAAAGACGACTTCGGCGATGTGTTCGGTATGTTCTACGCCTTGACGGGCGACGGAATGGGCGACTATGAGTTAGCAGACTATGCCGAGCTGATTAAGCGCGAGATAGGCGACATCGAGGGTGTGACCCGTGTCAGCATTTATGGTCGCCGTAACGAGTGTATCAACATCGAACTGCTCGAAGACCGCATGACTCACCTCGGCGTCATGCCTATCGAGGTCATCCAGACCCTCAACAATCAGAACAGCACCAGCTATGCCGGATATTACAACAACGGCAACCGCAGGGTACGTGTCACGGTGAGCGACAAGCTCAACAGCGTCGAAGAAATCTCCAACGTCGTCATTCAGGGACACGAGAACGACCAGCTCCTCCTGAAGGATATAGCAAAAATATACGAAGGATATGAAAGTGTGACACGCAACGAAATGTCCTACGACGGAGAGCGTGCCCTGGGTATATCCATTGCCTGCTCCTCCAGTTTCGATGTCGTGAAGATTGGAAAAATAGTAGATGCCAAGATGCAGGAACTGGAGAGCCGTCTGCCGGCCGGAGTCACCACCCATAAGGTGTTCTTCCAGCCCGAACGTGTCAACTCAGCCCTGAGTACATTCATGATAAACCTCGTCGAGTCCGTTCTCATCGTAGTCTTCATCCTTGTCTTCTTCATGGGATTGAAGAGCGGTATCATCATCGGACTCAGCCTGATCATAATCGTCTTCGGTTCGCTGCTCGTACTCTTTAATTTCGACGGAACGCTCCAGCGCGTATCGCTTGCCAGCTTCATCCTTGCTATGGGTATGCTTGTCGATAACGCCATCGTCATCGTCGATGGTATTCTGGTTGACCATTCACGAGGCAAGTCACGACTCGAGACACTCACGGCGATAGGAAAGAAGACAGCTATGCCCCTGCTCGGAGCCACGCTGATAGCCATACTCGCCTTCCTGCCCATCTTCCTCAGTCCCGACACGGCAGGAGTCTATGTCCGCGACCTCTTCATCGTCATTGCCGTATCGCTTATGCTCAGTTGGATACTGGCCCTCGTCCATGTACCCATCCTGGCCGACCGCTGGCTCCTGCCTCAGGGCAAACACCATTCGGCACTTCCCGACAACCTGAAGCAAATCGAGACGAACAGCGCCCCTGCCGACGACCTGTACAAGGGAAAAGCATACACCGTACTCGAAAACATACTGCGCTACGGCATTCGCCATCGTTGGCTTATGGTCTTCATAGCCATCGGCATGTTCCTCGTCAGTGCCTACTCCTACCGATTCCTCAATCAGGCCTTCTTCCCCGATATGGAATACGACCAGCTCTACATGGAGTACAAACTGCCCGAAGGCAACAACTACACACAGACCGAAGCCGACCTCGACTCCATACAGCGCTACCTCAAGCAGAAGGACTACATCACCCACATCACGGCATCGATGGGTGGTGCTCCGAGCCGCTACAACCTCGTGCGCAGCATGCCGACTCCTTCCATTGCCTATGGCGAACTGATTATCGACTTCACCTCGCCAGCCGACCTCGTCAGTCATATCGACGAACTGCAGAAGGAAATCGACCGCATGTTCCCCGATGCCTACGTCAAGTTCAAGCGCTACAACCTGATGTACAAGAAATACCCCATCGAGGCCTGTTTCCATGGTCCCGACCCGGCAGTCCTCCACCGTCTTACCGACAGCGCCATGGCTATAGTCAACCGTAGCGACAAGGTATTCCTGCCCACTACCGACTGGGAGCCCAAGGTACCCGTGCTCTCCGTAGATTACAGTCAGCCCCTGGCTCGTCGCAGCGGACTCTCGCGTTTCGATGTGTCCCTCTCGCTCATGGCATACACCGGTGGCATTCCTGTCGGCAGTTTCTACGACGGTAGCCGCATCGAACACATATATGTAAAATGTACCGACCCCGACGGCAACGATGTCGGACGGCTCGATGGTGCCGAACTCTTCAGCATCACACCGCGTCTGGGGCAGTATATCAATCGTGGAACCATACAGCAGCTCTTTACCGGTAACCTGACCAAGGCCGACATCATCCGTGCCCTTACGAAGACCACACCTCTCCTGCAGGTTGCCAACGGAGTAGATATTCTTTGGGAAGAACCCGTCGTGTGCCGCTACAACGGACAGCGCACTCAGCGCCTCCAGTGCAGTCCTTGCCCGGGCATAGGTACCGAAGATGCACGCAAGGCAATAGCTGCAGATATAGAAAAGATAGAACTGCCGGCAGGCTACACCCTCACATGGGAGGGAGAGAAGAAAGCCAGCGACCAGTCCATGAAGTATCTATTCAACGCCTTCCCTATGGCTATCATCATCATGATACTCATCCTCATCATGCTCTTCAAGGACTTCAAGAAACCAATCATCATCTTCTGCTGCATACCGCTCATCCTCGTCGGAGTCATACCGTCGGTAGTCCTTTCCGGCAAGGCATTCGGATTCGTTGCCATAGTGGGAGTGCTCGGACTCATAGGTATGATGATAAAGAACGGTATAGTGCTCATGGACGAGATAAACCTGCAGATAAGCCAGGGCGTGCGTCCTCGCAAAGCACTCATCGACAGCTCCAAATCACGTCTGCGTCCAGTCATGATGGCCAGTCTCACCACCATCCTCGGCATGATACCCCTCCTGCCCGATGCCATGTTCGGCGCACTTGCCGTCACCATCATGGGCGGACTCTTTGTCGGAACACTCATCACACTCATATTTATCCCCGTGCTCTACGCACTCTTCTTTAAAGTGAAATGATTATGCGACGTCACATTATATATATAATAGCAGCATTTGCAGCCATCCTGCCCGCCAGTGCCGAGACCCTCTCCCTTCAGGCCTGCCGCGAGAAAGCGCTCGAATACAACAAATCGCTCGTTTCCTCACGTCTCCTCATTCAGAAGCAGGAATACGAACTCAAGGCGATGAAGACCAACTTCCTGCCAAACTTCAAAGTCTATGCAGCCGACTTCTACAACACAGGCAAGATAACCCCCAACTCCGACATGGCAGGTGTCTTTGCAGGAGGAATAGCAAACGCCAAGAGCGTACTCGCCTCGCTGGCCGCCAACCCTCTCTACACACCCCTCGTAGCAGGTCTGCAAAGCATAGCCCAAGGCTTTGCCATACCCGATGACATGCTCGAAGTGAAGATAGGCAACATCTTCGCAGCAGGCATCAACGTCGTTGAGCCCCTCTATGCCGGTGGAAAGATAACAGCCGGATATAAAATGAACAAAGTAGGAGTATCCATGGCACGCAACAAAGTGCGCCTCACCGAACAGGAAGTCCTCCTCAACACCGACCAGGCATACGTCCTCTGCATCAAGGCAAAGGAAATGGGCGATGTGGCACGCAGCTACAGAACCCTGCTCGAAGAACTGCAGAAAAACGTTGAGAGCGCCGTACGTCACGGCATGCGCACCAAGAACGACGCCCTGAAAGTACAGGTGAAACTCAACGAAGCCGAACTCAACATCGTAAAGGCCGACAACGCCTACCGTCTGGCACAGATGAACCTCGCCCAGATAGTGGGACTGCCGCTCACACAGCGCATCGACGTCACTACCGACGGCATCTACATCCCTGTCGATAACAACACCATGGTTGACCCATCACTTGACATCAGCCAGCGTCCAGAATACGACCTTCTGAACGACAAGACCGAGATGGCACGCCTGCAGGTCAAGCTCACCCGCAGCGAATTCCTGCCCAACCTCGCCGTCTTCGGTTCCTACGGCTACGTCAACGGCGTGAAATTCCTAGGCGAAAAACTCCTGAAAAACGGCTCAGCCACCGTCGGCGTCATGCTCAAGATACCACTCTTTCACTTCGGCGAGTGGCAGCACAAAGTACGCTCAGCCAAGGCAGCATACCAGATAACCCAGATGGAACAGGAAGAACTCAACGAGAAGATGCAGCTCGAACTCCTTCAGGCAGCCAACCAGCTGCAGGAAGCAGCCCTCGAAATCTCCATCACCAACAAATCCGTGCTCCAGGCAGAAGAAAACATGCGCATGTCCAGCAAGCAGTACGACGTCGGAGTCGAACCCCTCTCCGACTACCTCGAGGCTCAGACCCTATGGCAACAAGCCTGCGCCTCAGCCGTCGATGCCCGTTGCAACTACCTGCTCGCCTACACCAAATACCTCAAAGCTAAAGGCGGTGCAACTAATATGATTGAGTAGCGGTGAAAGCATTAATTATTACATCATTATTCAATAGCGTACTAACACACCATTTAATTCATACGCGCCTATTCTTATTTGTTGTAATAGGGCTTATCGGTTATGCACATTGCTATTCCCGAATACTTATAAATGAGATAATGCAGTCTAATATCGACTGTATTATGGATGATATCAACGAGTTTCCAGACTCGTGGGTAGAGTTGTACAATAACGGAAAAAGTGCGGTTAACCTCAGTGGATACAAGTTAGGCATCAGCAGCGATGTTTCCACATCGTGGGAATTACCAGCCCGAAAGATTCATGCAGGCGAGCGTGTACTCATATATTGTGACAAGGAAGGGTACAATTCCAATATTGGTATCCATACCGATTTCCGTCTGGAAAGTGGTAAGGGGTGTGAGATATATCTTTTTAAGCGTAATACACTGGTAGATAAGGTCGTCGGCCTCAAGAAACAGCCTGCTCCCAATATTGCCTATGGCAGAAAGAATGACGGCAGTAATGAGTGGGGCTATATGCGTTACCCCACACCAGGAAAGGCCAACTGCGGCGAGATATGCGACAAGGTACTTGGTCAGCCTTTCTTCAATTATCTGGGACGAGTGATGAACGAAGGGGAACAGTTGTCGTTGGACATCACGTTGCCAAGCAAGACCCCGTCCGGCACCGTGGTGCGTTACACCCTTGACGGTTCGGAGCCGACAGCTGACAGTCCGGTTTTTACAGGTCCGCTCACTATCAGCGAAAATACCGTGATTCGTGCCACACTGTTCTGTGAGGGATATCTTTCTCCCCGTTCCTTGACGCAGTCCTATTTGTTTTTCCCGACAAACCGTCCTTTGACTTTGCCTGTCATATCCATTGTCACAGATTCTGACTATCTTTACGATTCTAAAATCGGCATATATGTGGAAGGGACATATAAGAATGGAGAGATGAATTACAACTTCGATTGGAGACGCCCTGTCAATTTCGAGTTCTTTGAGGAAATGAATACGGAGAGTGCCCTGAATCAGCTGACGGAAACCCGTATCACTGGTAAGGCTACCCGAGCTAATCAACGTAAGTCTTTGTGTATATATGCCCATAAACGTTTCGGAGAGAAACGGCTCAATTATGAATTCTTTCCCAATCAGCGCCCGGGAGTGATGGATTTCAAATCCGTGACATTGCGCAATGCGGGAAACGATTTCAACACACTGTATATGCGCGACGCTATTATCCAGCGTACTATGGCAACTCATGCCGACCTCGATTGGCAGGCGTGGCGTCCGGCTATAGTATATATAAACGGGGAATACACAGGCATATTAAATATCAGAGAGCGTTCGAACGATGATAATATCTACACCAACTATGGTGGTCTGGAAGATATTGATATGATAGAAAACTGGTACGAACTGAAGTGTGGCACAATAGACCAAAGTCGTGCGTTTAGGAGTTTTTATTCAGAGAAAGGTCATACTCTGGCAGAATATGAAGAATGGATGGACTGCGAGGAGTTTGCCAATCTTATGATTATGAATCTCTATTTCGACAATCGTGATTTCCCTGGTGGAAACATTGTCATGTGGCGCCCCAGCGAGGAGGGAGGACGTTGGCGCTGGATTGCCAAGGACACCGACTTCGGTATGGGTTTGCACGGTCGTCCGGTGACATACAACACCATAGCCTGGATGAACGACTATGATTATGATGATTTAGCGCCTCGGGGCAACAGGCCGGAGGCCACTCTGCTTTTCCGCAACCTTATGGAGGATGAGGATTTCTTCCGTATGTTCACAGACCATTGCATGATTTATACAGGCGACTTCCTAAATAAACGCGGAATACACAAAATTTGGGACCCTATGTATGAAATGATAAAGACAGAAAACCCCTATCATCGTGCCCTTATTCCTACTGCGTCGAATTACGACAATCAAGTGTATTGGGCGAAGACTTGGATTGCCTCACGCACCGACATATTCCACCAATACCTTGCAGAGTATTACAACCTGGAACCGTTGGTGCCCTTTGCTATAGAGAAGAATTCAGTGGATGAAGAAAACAACGAGATATTCTTTAATGGGGTGAAGCTCAGCGAAGGAACTTTCGATGGAAAATACTTCCAGGGTCGCGATGTGACATTAAATGGCAAGATTGGTGATAAGGAAATCATAGCATGGCAGGTTGATACCGAAACGGAGCCCGGTTCGGTTACCAGTGAGACCGTTCTTGGAGACATCTATGAATTTACCATGCCCGAGTGTCAGCGACTGACCGTCACCCCGCTCTCGGAAGATGCCATGAGCGTTTTCTCTGTGACATCGGATGCCCGCAAAACTTCGGATAATCATTGGTACACACTTGACGGGCGCCGGCTCGATGTCAAGCCGACAAGAAAAGGCATCTATATCCAGGGAGGCAGAAAAGTAGCGATTCAGTAGAGACTAACCTCAAAGCCCGAGGCGGCGGCTTTGGAAATTGACAAAAAAAATCGGAGGAATGCATTTCTGCAAACCTCCGATTTTCGTTTTGACACCTCAATTCATCACACTTTCGTATTTCTCCTTGTACTTAGATGTCTTGCAGTAAGTGCCGAATACTTCGTCAAAGCAGATATATCCTCTTTTCTGCCATACGCGGATAGTCGAGTCACCATTACCGTCGCGTCCTTGATTTGCTCGCATCTGCCTGTACTGTTCCTTCGTAAATTCGTCGGGCAGGAGTTCCAGAAGGTTCTGTGGTCCCGACTGGCGCATAATCTCAATCTCCTCTTTCTGCTCTTTCTCCAGTTGCTGACCGAAGTAGAGCATCTTGCACCACATATTATACTGATAAGTCCACCTTACGAATTCGGCAATGGTCTTGTCCCACTTGTAGCCCTGAGCCACGTACAGCACCATACCCTTCAGCCATGCAATCACGTTGGCACGATAGGAGAATACCCTGTAAGCTTCGCTCTCAAGCAGTTTGTACACATCCTTATTCTCCCTGTCCATCTCCTGAGCCAGACGTTTTGCCTGCGGACATTCAATCAGTCCGCCGGCTGCTTCCAGACGGTCGATGTAAGGTTTCAGTTCTGCTGCAAACTGTTCGTCATAGACACCCATTACGGGGATAGAGTCATCATCTTCAGGAATCATGATGGTTGCAATGTCGAGACGGCTCACCGTTCCGTCATTCACCATCTTATAGAAGAACTTTCGGGCATTGGGTGGGGTGGTCGAGGCATTGAAATTCCAGCGCAGGGGAGCGATACCTGATACCGAATCCGCACCAACACGATCCTGACCAGCCATAGAATTGTCGAAGGCTTTTCTGATCAGCAGACCCACCTCATCGGTCGTACCTTTCGAAGTCACCTTCTTCAGAGCCTCAATCTCATCCACGATACTGTAGATGTAACGCTGACCGTTATTGTGGGCATCCACCACACGCTGGTTGAACACAGCATCCGTCATGTTGTCAATCAACATCTGGATACAGATGTCCGTAGGTCGCGGGTCTTTCCTCTGTCTTGCCGTAGGGTTCTTCTGCTTCCACTCAGCCTCACGCTTACGGTTCGGAATATCACGTTTGCGGATATCCTCCATAACGTACTCGATAGGCTTCTTGATGCATCCCTTACCCACCGACTGCCGACCAATCAGCACATTCATGAAAGTTCCCTCGTGTTCATTATTATCCATGTAGAGGAACTTCACTCCGTGCAGATGAGCACCCAGAGCAGGGAACACCGCATTTGCCACAGCTGGCTTGTAGTACCAAGGCACATTCTTCGTCAGGTGCTTGATGAGTGCGGGCAGACGCTTAGGCATTGGTGGGGGAGTGGTCAGCGTACCACCACAGGCCTTCACCCCACATGTCGATTTCAGAGCCGCCAACACCTGTCTCAGTCTGTAAGGCATACCCTTGCGAGGTTCCTTCAGAGCATTCTCAAGTGTCTTGCGCCATTCCTCCTGGTTGTCACCCCAGTAGTTCGGCGCAATCTGCATCATCTTCTCCAACGAATAGTCGCAGATGCTTCGCAAAGTCACAGCCAGTTCGAACGTCTTCACATTCCTGTCGCCCTCCACCGGCTCCTTTCCCTCGTTGAACATCTCCCAGTACTTCCTCACAATGTCCGCATACGGAATACCGTTGTATGAAAGTTGAGAGTCAGTTGACTGTAAGCTGTAAGCAGTAAGCGGTAAGCTCGCGGGAGGCTGTTGGTCAGGAATGTTTGAACTGTAACACTGTAACGCTGTAACGCTGAATAGCTCATCATCGAGGAAAAGCAGGTTGCTTTCGTCCGCAGTGGTTGTAAAGAACACCCTTGTGATATCCTTTGCACCATCGTCGAACTTCACACCGAGCAACTCACTTGCCCACTTCAGGTTCTCCTCCTGCGAGAGGTCAGTCCTGCGACGGAATACAAGATGATAGCCTAAGCCTTGAGCACTCTTCTCCAGCATCAGCAGACCCAGTTCGTCCTTCTTCCCGAGGATGCGCTCCTTCAGCGGCTCCATCTCCTCCTGGGCAATGTGGTCGATATCCATGCCCACCGACATCGAAGCCGTCTTGCAACCCTTCAGCAGTCCGTCCTCACCCGGTATGCACGAATAGTTCATCTGTACCAGCTTCGTCTTCATCTCGGCATTACCGGCTCTTACAGCAGCAAGAATCTCCTTCTGGCGTCCACCGTCGCGCAACTTCAGATACTCCTCTCTCGTGAGTACAGAGCGCATCATCTTCGCGCCATCCTTATAATAGATAATGTGGCAACTCATAAGCGAACCTCCTTTCCGTTTTTGATTGTTAAACAATAGCCGAAGGCTGTCATGCCTCCAACCGTTAATTTCTCTCGATTGTATTTAAAAAGACAAATGTTACGTTTCATAAATTTCTGAATTTTTAGTTGAGTCGTCTGAAGAGCGAAGTAGTTAGTTGTCGACATTTTAAACCTGGTACTCTTCCCTCACTCAACTTTCAACTCAGAATTAATAATGTTGGTTGTGCGTTTTTCATGTATTAGATTTCAGTTTAAGGTTAGTGCATACACTTTTCTGTTCCACAATTTCAAAGAGCGTGCAAGCCGAATACAGAGCGAAAGCTCGCTTGGGCTATGTTGAGGCGCCGCCGATTTTCGAGCGAAGCTCAACGGCGCCGTCGAACGATTTCGACAGTGCAAAGGTATATACATTAAAAAAGGGCACCTTCGATTTGAAGATGCCCGTCTCTGACTTTCTCTGTATTTCTCTAAAAATCTCTATTTTTCTTCGAATGTCGCTGACTAATTCCCATAATACTTCATAAAAGTCTTTTCGCTGAAGCCCTCACCGTTCGGCATACCCATCCGTACAAGTTCTTTATATGCACTCGAAGGACTCTGTGGCAACAGAACCTTTCCATCTTTCTTCATTTGTAGCAGATAGCTGCATATCTCCTGAATACCCTGTCGGGCAACAAGACGTTTCACTACATTGTGAACACGCCATGCCTCTTTATCGTCAATCTCCGGATGAACGAAATGAAACAGTTCTTCCTTCACCTCTTGAGTTTCCTTTGTAGGGGCAAAATAGTTCTGTCCCGACGAAATATTATCTTTCTTCTGTTGCACAAGCCACTCCAATACAAACAGAAAAACAGTCAGCAATCTCTTTTCGGCACGCGACGATTCTCCTTCCCAAACCGCCTCTGCTGCTGGTCCTATGTCTGGGAAACTGTTTTCCCAATACTCAATAATTACTTCGTTCTTTGCTATTTTTCTAATCTTATCCAGAATTTCCTGATATGTCTTGTCATAATCTTCAGGTGCTAAATTTTCGAGTTGGGTCAAACGATCTTTCCACGACTTATGATTTCTGACGTCATCAAGCCACTTGGAAAGTTCACTATCCATATTAATATTGTCATCCATCATAAGGCTTTACCCTCCTCTCCGTTCCACCAACCATCTCCGCATCTCTCGGCATGAGCCATCAGATATGCAAATGCCAGCGAGTCATCTGCAATCCAACCTTCGCCGAAATCCCTGTCACGCACTTCACACACCTTGTCGGCAAAGCGATCCAGTACCTCATCCGTGGCACCATGTCCCTTCACCTCCTTATCCATATAATCATAAAGCTTCTGAGCCGCCTCAATTATACCTTTGCTAAACTTATCCGGCACAAATCCATAAATCTCATCGTGCAGCATCACCACTTCGGGATTCAGTTTCAGCCTGCGTCCGCGCTTCCAATGCCTTTCAATCCGAAGCAACTCATCAATGATTGCCTTCACGTATGCACGTGGAGGCATCTTCGTAAATTCCGGTTCGCCTACTAGACAACCATACTCCGAAGAATAAAGTCTTGCCATCGCATCCTGTGCTGGCTGGTAAAAGCTATAATAAAATATGTCGATGGCATGCTTCCTCACAATATAAGCCGTATGCATCGCTATATGCTCATACTCCGTAGTCTGGAGCCATTCCACCAACTGCTTGTTCGTCACAAGAAAATCATTCCTTATGCCAAACGCCTTCTTCAGGTCGAACTTGAAATGAAGACCAATGTCGTGGCACAAACCAGCTATCTCCATAATCAGTTTCAACCGTTCCTTTTCCTCCTTCGTCAGCGTCTTCAGTCCCTGCGGCGAGGTCAGAGGGTCATCCTCATACATTACATTCCTGCCCTCTTCAGCCGTCCAGAACCTATCGGACAACCACATGGCATACTCCGGCTTCACAAGCAGCCGATTCACCTGCGCAAGTCTGAACGTCCTGCGCTCCTCACCCTTCAAGAGGCTCGCCTTCTTTAAATTCACCCTCTTGAAACATTCCTTCTCTATCTGTGCCAAAATCTCGCTGGCAGTCTTTACTATTCTTTCCATTTTAAATCAAATTTTTCCGACTGCAAAAATACGGTTAAGCGAGAACAAAGCAAAATAAATCTCATTTATTTTCTTTGTCGAGCGAGAGTATTTAGGCGAAGCCAACATAAAACAAATCCCCGACATCTGCAAACAGACATCGGGGAAATGTATAAACTATATGAGGTTTTTTTATTTCACGAAAACCTTGATAGTTGCCCATTGGTCTTCTTCCCTCTTCCTTCTTACATCTTCCCTCTTACATCATTTATCCTATCCTTATGATTTCCATGTATTATGCATTTTTTATTCGAAAAAGTTTGTGAAATACAATTCTTTTCTCCATCTTTGCGGCGGAATCGGGGAGAAATCCCGATTCGCAGATGCATTAGCTTATTATTTCGCACTTACCGAAGCAGCCTAGGAAACTCCTTTTGGAATAGTTCGATTTAAGAAGCAGAGGGAAAGGCCTAAACTGGGCATTTCCTGTCAACATCTATAATGCTATGCACACGCTTTGGCGTGGAGCATTCTTATAAGTTGACAGGGGTTCCAATTCCTAGGCTCGCCCCTCAGGTAAGTGCATAAGAGTGTCCACGCCATTCTTTGTGCCCCTAATATCAGATGCTAGGCTAATAGAATCGATTTTTAAAAATAACTGCATATATGGCAAATGTTCTTCTAACTCAACTCTGTGTAAGATCATGCCCTTATTGCTTTGCACAAAAGTATATGGGTGAGGTATCTCCTAAAGATATGCTTTCTTGGGACAATCTTATCTATCTTGCTGACTTTATTTTAAAGTCTGGAGATCACCATATTTCTCTATTAGGCGGGGAACCACTTCTTCATCCGCATTTTTCAGAGTTTATTCATTATCTCTCCAAAAGAGGAATTCATTCATCAATCTTTACTAGTGGAATTACGACAGACAAAAAATTTGAGGTTATTAAAAAAGAACTATCAGATAAAGATTTAAATTATCAGTTTATTTGTAACGTTAATGATCCTGCGAAATCTCCAGCTAATGAACTAACCAAGGTAAATCTATTCTTGGAAACTTTTGGAGAACGAACTAATCTGAGTTTTAATATCTACGAATTGGATTTCTCTTTTGATTTCCTTATTGAATATATTAGAAAATATAAATTGAAGAATCATATTCGACTCGGCTTGGCTCATCCCATTCCCAATCAACCGAACCATTGCATTCCTCCTGTTGATTTCCCTAAAGTAGCGGAAAGACTATCGTATTTCTATGAGAAATATAAGAAAGAGAATATTGAGATTGGTTTTGATTGCGGTTTCCCCTTGTGTATTTTCACAGAAAAACAATTGGGGGAAATGTTTCTTTGGTCTAATGGCCGTCTTGAATTTAAATGCGGTCCAGCCATAGATATTGGTCCAGACATGTCTGTATGGAGTTGTTTTCCTCTATCTAGCATCAACAGAAGAAGCGTTTTTGAGTTCGATTCAATGCGCGAAATCAACGACTTCTATACTAAAAAAATGTATGAAATGAGAAATAATGAAGGAATTTATGAAAGTTGCACATCCTGCAATTATCGTAAAAAAAATGTGTGTACAGCCGGTTGTATCTCTCACGTAATAAATAAGAAATCATGAAACCAGTTCTAATAATACCCATTGAATTATATCCCAAACTAAACATTGCAAACTATCGCTTTGTAATAAGAGTTGAGGATGCTGCCCAGATTCATAATGCATTAGAGATTGCGAAAGAGCAAAGTCAATGTATATCAATTCTGTGCGAATTGAATAACATCGATGTTGTGGCGCTACTAGATATGAATATTAATCCTTCCGTAAACATGTATATAAATTGTATGTTCAATGGAGACATGTTATCGGTTATAAAAGCTTTGGAACAATCTGGGAAGCAAAATCACTCATCTTTTATTACATATCTTTTCTCTGTAGATACTCCTGATCTTGTAATCTTATTGAAGATTCTATCTTCATGTGGGTACAAGTCTGGATTACAATTTGATAACGACAAAAATATTGATAAAGACGATTTTATTGAACTTGCAACATACTCATATTTGTCACCTGTACCACATGCTCACATAGAACCTTTTGGATTTATTCAACAAGAAATTGGGGACAAAAGCAGATATGTGGACATCAATAAATTCTACTTTAATTCGCCAGATATCTTTGTTCATATAGAACCTGATGGGGAAATATATCTCAGAAGTGAATTTGAACAAAAAAAACATATTGGTAGGACAATTGAAGAACTCTCGCGGATTGATTTTGATAATATTTCATTGGAATACAAGAAGTTGAGATTTTATAACCATTTTGATGCTGAAGACAGATGCAGTAAATGTCCCAATTTTAAAATATGTTCTGGTGTATATCATAATAGATTTGAAGATTGTCAAGAAGTCATGTCAACAATTTACGAAATGCTTTACTGATATGCCAACAATAATATTCAAGGAGACCGAAGCCTGTAATTCAAATTGCATATATTGCAATGTGATTAGGAGGAAGAAGCCACTAACAATCACATATGACTTGCTGGAGTTAGTGCTATCAAAAGTGCATGATTATCTATCAGCTTTCCCTAATGAAAGAATGATGATAATATGGCATGGAGGAGAACCTTGCATAGTAGGTAGCCATTTCTATAGAAGGGTTTTAGATTTCTTAAAGAATCATTGTACTTCAACTCGTGAACGAATTGATTTCAATGTTCAATCGAACCTAACTCTTATTAATCAGGATTTAATTGATGTTTTTAAAGAGATGGGAATGACTATGATAGGAACATCATTTGAACCGTACAAAGGCATAAGAGGCCTTGGAAAAAGTAGAGATAGCAAACTATATAATGAGAATTTTTTCAAAGGCATTGAACTTCTTGAAAAGAATAACATGTACTGGGGGTTTATCTATGTTGTCACACGACAAGTTTTGGACAAACCTTTAGAAGTGTTTAATCTTCTTCATAACTTTTCTTGCTGTAGAGGGTTTAACATTCATGCTGTATATAGTATTAATCACGAGGATCCTAATAATGTGTTAATCTCTGCCAAGGAGTTTGCAGATTTTCTGGGTCAGATTTGTCCTGAGTGGTGGATGAAGCGAAAGGTATTAAACCGTATTGAACCATTTGAATCATATTATGAGAAGTATACCAAAACAAATGAAGGACTTGTTTGTAGTGATTCTAATTGTGCCTACTCACATCTTTATATAGGCCCTTCTGGAGAATTATCCCATTGTGGAAGATCCTCTGAGTGGGACTTGTTCAACATCGGTAATATTAAAGACATCTCAATAGAAGAAGCTTTTAATCATCCGTATCGAAAAAAACTTCAGGAAAGAGACAAAGTATTATTGAATGGAGAATGTAAAGGCTGTGAATATTTTACCATTTGTCATGGAGGTTGTCCTTTGGATGGATGGAATGTTAAAGGAGATATACAAATGAAGTCTGAATGGTGCTATTCTACTAAATATTTCTTAAAGAAATACTTTGAACCAATAACAGGTCTTAAATACACGTAATTATTAATCTCAAAAGGAACTTTATTATGGAAACAAAAGAGAAAATTTCCCGACGCAATGCTTTAAAAAGAATGTCGAAAGCAGCTTTGGCTTTTGCAGCTGTATCTGTATTCCCTGGGATGAGTGCACTGGCAAACAATCCAATTGCCTATAGCAACTCAACTGAAAAGTATCAAAACTATGATAATTACAAAAATTATGGTGACTATAGTAACTATACAAATTATGAAAACTATTCAAATTACCATAACTATAGTAATTATGGCGACTATGTTGACTGCCATTGAAAAATTGGAATGTGCTATGTAGAAATAATAATATAATTTAAATAAGAATTTCAAAAATCTATGTATATGAAACAAAAGGAAAATATTTCCAGGCGAGAGGCACTCAAAAGAATGGCTCAAACAGCTATGGTTGCTGCCGTTGCATCAATTTTTCCCAATGGGAGCATAATGGCAAGGGATTCAGATGGTTATGTAGACAATAAATATGTTGATAGGTGTTATAATGATTATACAAATTATGATAACTATTCAAATCATAAGGATTATTATAATTATGGTAATTATAGAGACTACAGGAATTATCATAACTATCAAAACTATTCAGATGCTACTTCTAAGTAATAAAATAGGAATTGAATACAATCTAGGGAGTCATGAAATAATGTAATATTGTTTCTTGTTTTAAAGTACCAAGCAGAATTCTTCAGAGAACGGCACTTGGACATCAACAAAGAAATCAAAAATAATCAAAATCGTATCATGACACTTTTGTTTATTGGAACAACAGAATTACTGCTTATTGCAGGTGTAGCATTGCTCATTTTTGGTGGGAAGAAAGTGCCTGAGCTTATGAAAGGCTTAGGCAAAGGTGTTAAGAGTTTCAAGCAGGGCATGAACGAACCGCTTGAAGAATCTAAACAGGAAGAGATGAAGGATGAAGCAGAAGCGGAACGCAAAGAAGCCAACGGAGCAGGAAAGTAATTCCAATCCGAATCAGATGACTTTTGGCGGACATCTGGAAGTACTCCGCCAAATGCTCTTCCGCATTCTTGCTGTTGCCGGCATTATCTCCATAGTGGTGTTCTATTTTAAGGACTCCACATGGAGTTTATTGCTTGCACCGAGTGAGTGGGATTTCTGCACCTATCGCTGGATAGAGTCAGCTATCCAGTCAATAGGTTTGGATTTTCATTTCGACGAGTTTCATGTTGAAATGATTGCCACCGATTTGTCAAGTCAGTTTATGACACATATCACGACGGCAGTGTATCTTGGCTTGCTCGGAGCGTCCCCTTATATCCTCTATGAATTGTTCTGCTACATATCGCCAGCTCTCTATGAAAATGAGCGAAAGTATTCTGTACAGGTGGCAGGGATTATCTATGTGCTGTTTATCCTCGGCGTGCTGATGTCATATTTTATACTATTTCCTATTTCTTTTCGCTTCTTAGGTACTTATAGCGTTTCTACAAAGGTGACAAGCAACATTACGCTCGATTCTTATATCTCTACCTTTGCTTCGTTGACACTGGTCATGGGGATAGTATTCCAATTGCCCGTTATTGCTTATTTCCTTGGAAAGATGGGTGTTATTACTTCTGAGCTTCTTTCCAAATATCGTAAGCATGCATTTATTGTCATTATGCTTGTAGCAGCCATTATCACGCCACCTGATTTGATGACGTTAATTCTTGTTACTATCCCCTTATACTTGCTTTACGAAGTAAGCATCAGGGTTATGAAATGGGTGGAGTAGAATGGTATCCATGAATCAACAAACTGGTTTTGTTTCCTCCAAAGATCCTTAACGCATATTGTCTGCGAAATAATGCAAAAGTCTATCTTTTGACTAATATAAAGTGTTAGGAAAGTGTGTCAAGGAATCGTAGTTGCATGGGCGTTTTTAATCGCTCAGCGCGGAAAATATTAGTGTTATGATTTACATATTTCAACGGCTATGTTGAAAAGAAAAGGTTCTTTGACTCCCTCTGTCAAACCATAATTCTTCTGTACCTTATTATATATTACAGCCCTTGATTTCCTCTTTAACAACTATTGCCATAACGGCTCCTTCTTCCATCATTGGGAAAACAATATGTCACTGAGACAGATTAGTGACATCCCGTTTACTCCTTTTCCTCCTTCCGGCTACTCTCCTCAAATACGCGTTGCAGTTCCTCCTTTGGCGGCAGGGCTTTCGTCCGAGGTGACAAGCTTTTTCAGGTTACTTTCAAACTCCTCAACTGTAGGCATAGTGCCTTCCAACTGAGCCGGATAAAGTTTCTGTAGTTCATACTCAGAAATGCCAAGCGGCTGGCTGCTAGACTCTAAAGCGTATTGTGCCAGCGTACTGTCCTTGCTCTTGCATATCAACAAACCTATTGTGGGATTGTCTTTCTGTTCATCGCGCAACAAATGGTTCACAGCCGTTACATACGTTCCTAACTGCCCTATGTCACGGGAATCGAACTTATCTATCTTTACCTCGATTGCAACATAACAGCGCAGTCGCAGGTTATAGAACAACAGGTCGATGAAATTCTCTGTTTCTCCTATCTGCAAACGGTATTCTTTGCCGACATATGCAAAGCCCGTACCCAACTCTACCAGAAACTGTGTGATGTTGGTCAAGAGGGCATCCTTCAATTTCCGCTCATTGTATTTACCTGTGATTCCTGCAAAGGCAAAGTTATAAGGATCCTTGGTGATTTCCTGCGCTAAATCACTATTGGTATCTGGCAAAGTAGCTTTGAAGTTGGTAATCGCTTTTCCTTGTCGCTCATAGAGGTTGCTGTCCAGCCAATTGAGCAATACAGCACGGCTCCAACCATTCTCTAGCGTTTGGCGCACATAGAAAAGGGCTTTGTCAGGGTCGGACGAACATTTATCTATGATATACTTGTGATGTCCCCAAGGAATGGAGAATAATTCTGCTCCAACTTGTGGCAGAATTTGTGCTGGCAATTGTCCCTCAGTTTGGGGAACTATTTGATTTTCTACCGGAGAAGAATTTTCTCCCCCAACGCTCCTCAATATGCATTTCCATCAGTTGCGACTGATGAATTGCCTCCCAGCCATCTCCACCGCATTCTGATATTTCATTATATCGCCCATCGTCCGTTTGATTTCTTTCGCTTGCAAACTTACGGATAAACGATGTAAATGCCCAAAAAAATCATTGATTATAAAATTTCGTGTGTGATTATTTTCGGTGCTGCAAACTCGGAAAATGAGGAGAAAAAGCATGATTTTGCCCGTTTTCAGCGATTTTGACGGATTCGCAAGTACTAATTTTAGGATGTGTTTTACATAGCTTGTGATGTTATCCTCTGAAAATCAGCGATATACACCAATGGATGCCGTTGTGCGTTACAGCGTTACAGCGTTACAGTTCCAAACAAGGTTAGTGAAATCGCCAAAACTTCACTATTTACTCTATATCTATATATATATAAATATATAAATATATAAGTATCAGTAAGTTAGAGAATGGGATGGGTGGAATGACAGGTGGTTGAAGGGAAATGCAGTACCCCCGCGCGAACTGTAACGCTGTAACGCTGTAACGCGTTAAGGCGTTTGCAGGGGCAAAGGTCAATGTTCAAATATCGTGCAAACCGAACGCAATCAAGCATGCTTGAATTGCTGAGGTGCAGCCGATATTCGCGACAAAGCCGCAATGTTCAATTTTCCACGCGCCTGCCGCGTTTGCGTCGTGAGCCTGCCGCTTCGTGAGTATGCGCCTGCCATTTCGCATCACGGCGGGCGCGTGACGTAGCAAGGCTATCGTTACAGCTTCTCGTATCCTCGGAGTTTTTCTTCCCAGGAGTAGTGCTGGCGCACCATGTCGTAGCCTTTCTGAGCGATGGAGTTGCGAAGTGTGGGGTCGTCCATAAGGCAGGCGTCGCTGAGGAAGGCTTCAAGGTCATCGACAAAGCCGGTGATGATTATGTCGTCGGAGGCTACGGCCTGAATGTTGCCGGGAGGAAGTGAACCTACGATGTAGAATTTGGCTGTGGGACGTTTTGCCTTGGATGTCGTTGGCATTCTGTTTGTCACTATACCTGTGATTATGCTCCTGGTGAAATGGGTGATGGGAGTGAGCTGATAGTTTATAGATAATAGTTTATAGTTGACGAGTTAACGAGTAATCGATTTAACTCGTTTTTTTTATGAAAACGATGGTTTTGATACTATTTCTGTATAAAATGGTACGATTTTATCGCTTTGAGGGGCTTCTTATGAGTACCTTTGCACTTGAAAATTTACTTATCACAAAAAATTAAGACTATGAAAAAACTTTTATTTATGAATCGTTTGTCCTTTATATGGATTGCAGTTTTGTTAGTGGCATGTATGCCTGCTATAGCTCAGTCGGTTAAGAAGAGTGTGTTTCTGTATGCTGGTCAGTCGAATGCTGACGGAAGGGAATATGTTCAGAATCTGCCTGAATACATGAAGGTGGGAACGGCTCCTTA
>CAJODY010000011.1 GCA_905233285.1 uncultured Bacteroidaceae bacterium | reverse complement strand
GTCAGCAGCAAGTGCGTCCTTCAGACCCTGTGCGAGTTCGATACCTTCCTGAAGATTCTTGTTCATCTTCCAGTTTCCTGCAACAATTTTCTTTGCCATGTTTGTTCTGTTTTTATGCCGACGCAAAGCGAGGGCGTTGTTAATAAATTATTTTATCTGATTGCTTATCTGTTCTTTGATGTTCTCGAGTTGGAGTTTCCGGGTTTTCTTTCGCCAATGTCTGTACCATGAGAATCCCGAACCGATGCGGTCGATGAGTATTATCAAACCGAGTGGCAGAAGGAAAAACATAACTAGGTCGATTAGCTTTCTGCCTTCTATGTCGTGCGGTTCTCCAATCGGCAGCTTCTCCAATCTGTCCGTGAGGCGTTCTTCCGACGGAAGCATGTAATTGCTCCATTTCCGGATGATGACTCCGTCTTTCAGCAGCAACAGTCCCGGAGCGGAGCGTATGACCGTACGCAGTTCGCTTTCGTCGCTTTCGTAGAACTTATACTCGGCTCCTGTGTGGTCTATCCAGTATTCCTGCGTTTCCGGGTCGATGGAGGCTGTCAGACAGTAGAATCCGTAACCGTGGTTCTGGCTGTATTCAAATATCTCGTTCACCAAATCGACACACCCCTCGTCGGCATATCTCAGATTCGGAATTGTGAGCAGGAAAGTGTAGCCGTCCCTGTTTATCACCTCGTCTGTTATGTCTTCACCGCTCTCCATGTCTGCTATATAAAAAGCAGATGTGGCTTTGCGGCTTTCACTGCTGCGCAGGTCGGTACCCATCTTATACGGGCTGAAGTCCATCCACGGAAGTGCGTAGAAACACACTATCGAATAGAGGAAGATATACACCATGCAGAAGAGGGTGATAAGCCACCTCGTGTTATGTCCCACCAGCTTGATGTACAGATTGCAGAACTTGTAGTTTACAACGGCAGCGGCAAGCAGCAGGATGTTTTTTGCGAAGGTCATTCCGTTGCTCAGTATTATGACCTCGCCGAAGCAACCGCAGTCCGGCACAGGGTTGAAAGCCCATATATATGCCGTCAGCAATGTCATAACAAGCATGAACACCAGTGCTATCTTCGAGATGATTACATGGCTCATGCCAAACAACAGATGCACTCCTATCGAGAATTCCACTATCGCCAGTATTATCGCTATAATGACCAGCGTGAGGTATGGTATGTATCCGACTCCCGAAGCGACGACGTATTCATGCAGTTTCAGCACCATGCCGTCCGGGTCGTTCGCTTTTATGAATCCTGAGAGAATAAACACAGCGGCAAGCAGGAAGCGACATATGTTCGCCACTACTTTCCAGATGTTTCTCTTTGTTCTCTTATCCATTTACTCCTGCTTCAGCCAGTTTTATCAGTCCGAATATGGAATAATTTATCATGTCGAGATAGTTGGCATCGATACCCTCCGAAATCAGCGTCTTTCCGTCGTTGCCTTCTATCTGCTTCGTACGGTTCAGCTTCATCAGGATGAGGTCGGTATATGAACTGATACGCATCGAGCGCCATGCCTCGTCATAGTCGTGATTCTTCTTTATCATCAGTTTCAGGGCTGTATCGGCATATTTGTCATACAGTTCCATAGCCTTGTCAATGTCGATGTCCTCCACTTCGGCATATCCCATCTCCAGTTGGATAAGTCCTACGATGCCGTAGTTCACTATGGCTTGAAACTCCGGATAGATGCCTTCGCCGACCCATGATTCCCCTTTCACCTCCAACGGTTTGCCTTGATGAAAATCTGGTCGGTAACACTTGCCGGACGCATGATTCTCCAGGCTGCACCGTAGTCGTGCAACTTCTTGAAAAATACGTCGCGGCATCCAGCCATCGCTAATTTGAATTGTTCTTCAGTGTTCATAGCCCTTCAATATTCGCTGCAAAGGTACAATATAATTGACAATCGGGAATCGGGAATCGCGTTTTTTTTATGTTATTCTTGAGGCTTTCTCCACTTTTTGCCTTCCTTGAAACCCAAAATGGCAACCAGAAGGAAGAATATAGCTAGTGAAGCGTAGGCAACAGTCTCGGTCTTGTGGATTGATTCAGGGTCGAACCTGAACTTGACTACATGCTTTCCAGCCGGTATGTTCATTGCCCTCAATACATAGTCAGCCCTGCCTATCTCAGCGGGTTCGCCATCGATGGTAGCAGACCAGTCGGGGTAATAAATCTCGGAGAAGACCACCAGACCGCCCTCGTCCGATTCTGTCTCGTATTCTGCTTCTGTGGTAGAGTACGAAGTGAGCTGCACCTTACCAGTTCCCTTTGCCTGCAGGAATCCGAAGTCTTTCTTTGCCACTACGGCAGTCTCCTTCGGGTTCACCTTGCCCAGCATACTTATCTCTTCGTTTGCATCGTTTGCATATACCGCATCCTTTACGAACCATGCATTGCCGTTGGCAGTCGTGTTTTCCACAGGCAGTTGCAGTTTGCCTCCCTCGCCGGCAGCCATGATAAACCAACGTGTGTTCAGCATGTTGATGACGGGGAAGAGTGAGTCGGTGTTCTGTGTCGTGAGGTCGTAGATGGGGTAGGGCGACTGCTCCATAGCCATTCTTACGGTATCGAGCGGAGCATTGCGCAGTGCATAATACACGTTGTTCATCTCCTTGCCGATATATGCCTCAATCAGTTCCTGGTAGCGGCGCAGCTTTGCAGCGTGGTAACCGCCAATCGAACTGTAGAACGCACTCGTGTTGTTATCGTTGAATGTCGATACCGTGTAGTTCAGCACCCTATAGTCTCTGTTCGTGCCGCTCTTCTCCAGAATATATTCGTCGGCAGCAGTCTTCTGGATGCGTGCCACACCCTGCGGACGTACAAACATCTTGTCGTTCAGATAGCGTTTGTTCACCTGCCACATGTCAATCAGACACAGAACGATAAGCGACACGATGATTGTGGTCTGCGTACCGCTGTTGTCGTTGCCTGCCTTGTATGTCTGTGCATAGTAGAACAGCAATACGGCAGCAACCAGGATGAACATCATCGAGCGCCATCCGTCCGACATCAGCATCGCATGACGCATAGTGCTCAGACTTGCCAGTATCTGCTGTCCTATTTCTTCGCTGAAGTAATCCTGTGCCACGTAGTTCTTTATCGACATCACGTCCTGAGTGCTCACGCAGTTGCCGGCAGTGTACATGAGTATGAGCACCACTGCCAGTGTGATACCTGTGGCAATGAACAGGTGCAGCTTGTTCGGTTTTTCGATGAACAGCTTCAGTCCCCACATGGCCATCAGCGGAACGGTAAACTCCACAACGACAAGGATACTTGCTACGGTTCTGAACTTCGAATACATCGGTATGTGGTCGATGAAGAAATCGGTGAACGGCATGAAGTTCTTACCCCAACTCAGCATCAGGGCAATCACCGTTGCTACGAGAAGTGTCCATTTCATCGGACTTTTGTTCGGTATTACAATCAGACTCAGTACGAACAGCATGCATACTATTGCACCCAGATATACCGGACCGCTCGTGCCGGGCTGCTCACCCCAGTATTGGGCGAACGCACCGTATATACCGCTTCCAGCCAGTCGTGAGTCAGCGTGCTCCATGGCAGTCTTGTTCATCGACAGCGGCATGCTTGCTCCTCCCCTGTAGTTCGGAATCAAGAACGTCATCGTCTCGTCTATTCCGTAGCTCCATGCCGTGATGTACGAGCGTTCCAGTCCGCTGTCGGTCTGGTCCTCCACCTTTGTAGCCTTCACCAGTTCCGACTTTCCGCGCATACTCTCCTTCTGGTATTCGTATGTGTGATACAGGTTCGAGATGTTCAGTCCCAGAGCCAGTACGGCTGCTATCAGCACTGCTGCCGTAGCCTTGCAGAACGCTGCAATCTGTTTCTTCATTACGGCTTCAATCAGGAATGCCAGCACAATCATTATCTCGGGCAGCAGGAAGTAATAAGTCATCTGTATGTGGTTCGACTTCACCTGCAGTGCTGCAAACAGCGTGGCAATCAGGCATCCCAGCACATACTTGCGTTTGTAGCACAGCACCACTCCGGCTATCGTCGGAGGGATATATGCCAGAGTCATCACTTTCCAGATGTGTCCTGCAGCAATTATGATGAAGAAATAGGATGAGAAAGCCCAGATGACGGCACCCAGTGCAGCCATCCACTGCTTGAAGTCGAATGCACGCAGCAATATGTAGAAACCGAGCATCGACACGAAGATATACCATACGTAGTCTGGCATCCATAGGTGGTATGCCTTCTCGATGAACGACATCGGTCTCATCGAGTCGTACGACGGAGCAATCTGATAAGTAGGCATACCGCCGAACAGCGAGTTGTTCCAGCGTGCCGTCTCACCTCCGTGAGCGGCTTTGTATTGGTTCATTACGACGTTTATTCCGTCGCTCGCACTGCTGTCGTGCTGTTCTATGCGTCGTCCGTCGAATGTGGCGGGATAGAAATAAGCAAATGAAATGACGGCGAACAGTGCTATGCACAGCACGTCTGGCATTATCTTCCTGTAGTTCATATTGTCTGTTTTTATCTATTTTGCGATTCTTGATTTATCTACCTGAGTCACTATCTTTGCAGTCATGCTCATCAGAGCCATGCCCTGTGGCGATGCAGGGTCGAGTACAGCCGGTGTACCATTGTCGCCACCCTCGCAGATGTCCTGTATCAGGGGTATCTGTCCCAGCAGCGGCACGTTGAGCTCTTCTGCCAGACGCTGCGCACCTTCCTTTCCGAAGATGTAATAGCGCTCGTCGGGGTGCTGAGCCGGTGTGAACCATGCCATGTTCTCCACCAGTCCGAGGATAGGCACGTTCACCTTCTCGTTCATATACATGTTCACACCCTTTCTGGCGTCGGCAAGTGCCACCTCCTGCGGTGTGGATACTATCACCGCACCTGTTATCTTCAGCATCTGTATCAGTGTCAGGTGTATGTCGCTTGTGCCGGGAGGGGTGTCGAGAATCAGATAGTCCAGGTCGCCCCATTTGGCTTCCTCTATCAGCTGCTTTATGGCATTGCAGGCCATCGCACCGCGCCACAGCGTTGCCTGGTCGGGATTTACGAAGAAACCGATTGACAGCAGCTTCACTCCGTATTTCTCTATCGGCACGATAAGGTCTTTGCCGTTTACATTCTCAGCATACGGACGTGCATCTTCCACCTGAAACATCTTGGGCATCGACGGACCGAATATGTCGCAGTCGAGCAGTCCCACGCTGTGTCCCAGCTTCGCCAGTCCTATGGCCAGATTGGCGGTGACCGTGCTCTTGCCTACGCCACCTTTGCCCGAACTGACGGCAATGATATGCTTCACGTTCGGCAACACCTGCTCCTCTTCCTCCTGCGTGGGTGCCACCTTCTCCTTGACGGTCACCTCACACTCCTTCGATACGTATAGCTTTATGGCTGCCTCAGCCGACTTCATCACCGACTTGCGGAACGGGTCTGTCGCCTTCGGGAAGATAATCGAGAACGACACCTTCATGCCGTCGATGCGGAGGTCGTCCTCCACCATCTCAGCCTCTATCAGGTTCTTCCCGTTTCCCGGATAACGCACGGTCTTCAGTGCGTCGAATATCAGTTGCGGATATATAGTCATGTCTCTGTTGTTTTATGTTCTTGTTTTCTTTGTGCTCACCACCTCGTGACCGTACGAGCGGTAACCGTCCACAGGTATCTCTATCTCCGGTTCCTCCAGCTTGCCCTCCTTGGGCAGTCTGAACTTTATATACTTGATGGGTATGCCGCGTTCCAGCCACATCTGTTCGTAGTATGTCTGTATGCTTGTCAGTGCCTCGTCGGCATCTTTTGCCGCATACAGGTCTTCGGTGAAGCATTCCAGCGGCAGGCGGTTCTTCTCAGTCACATACTTCGTGTAGGTGGCTAGGAAGTTAGAGTCGGTCTTCACGTTTATCACTCCGCCATCGACCAGAAACCTGCGATACCTCTCAAGGAAGAATGTCGAGGTGAGCCTCTTCGTTGCCTTCTTCATCTGCGGGTCGCTGAAGGTGAGCCACAGCTCGTTCACCTCGTTCTCTCCGAACAGTCCGTCAATACATTCTATGTTCGTACGCAGAAAACCTACGTTCGTCATTCCCTCCTTCTGTGCCTCCTGAGCTCCGTGCCATAGCCTCGCACCCTTTATATCTACTCCGATGAAGTTCATGTCGGGAAACCTGCGAGCCAGTCCCAGCGTATATTCGCCTCTGCCGCATCCCAGTTCCAGCACGATAGAGTTGCCGTTATGGAAAAAATCCTCATGCCACCTTCCGCGCAGCTGGAATCCCTCCTTCTGCAACTGCCAGAACGGACATTCCACTACCAGCGGATTGGCTGCCACATCTGCAAATTTTGCTAGTTTTCCTTTTCCCATACGTTGTTCGTAAAGCGGCTGCGAAGTTAGTACATATTTCTTTGAAATACAACTCTACAAATAAAAATCCTCTGTCAGCGCCTTGTATTCGTTGCTCATGTTGCCTTCCTCGTCCTTTAGCGTCAGTAAATCATACACCGTGGGCTGCATATTCCTGCCGAACTCCAGCATCGTCCGTTTGGCTTGTTTTCTGGGGGTTGTCCTCACGTCAGTGCGCCGGCACAGATACAGCTTATTCATCACGGCCTCACCTGTCACATCCGCTGCAGCAGAGTAGGGAACTATCAGTGCCAGTCTGCCATCCTCTGTCAGCAGTCGTGCTGCCTGCTCCATCATCGTTGCCATGGGTAGCGACGTGGCGTGCCGTGCTTTCTGCCTGGAATCGTCCGGACACGCCGTGTCCTCGGTGTAGAATGGCGGATTGCTCACTATCAGGTCAAACAGTTCTTCCGACCCGAAAACCTCGTTGAAATCGTGCTTTTTTATCTTTATTCGCTCCTTCCACGGACTTACCGACACATTCTCCCGGGCCTGTTCCACGGCATCGTCATCTATGTCAATACCTACGACAGTCAACGTTTCGTTCCTCTGTGCCATCATCAGCGCTATGAGTCCCGTGCCGCACCCCACGTCGAGAGCCGTCCGTGCATCCTTCACCTGTGTCCACGAACCGAGAAGCACGCCGTCTGTGCCCACTTTCATGGCGCAGCGGTCGTGCTTCACGCTAAACTGTTTGAATCTAAAATAATCCTTATCTGTCAAAAGTCAATCTGTAAACAGTAAACTGTAAACGGTAAACCATCACTCAATTACCACTCTTGTCCATCCGTGTATATCCGGCTCAGTTCCGTACTGTATGCCGCGCAGTTTGTTGTACAGCTTCTCGGAGATAGGGCCCGGCTTGCCGTTCTTGGAGATTTGGAATGACTTCTTCAGTTCCAGGTCGTCAATCTTGCCGATAGGAGAGATGACGGCAGCAGTACCGCATGCACCAGCCTCCTCGAACGTCTCCAGTTCCTCCTCTGGAATCTGGCGGCGTTCCACCTTCAGTCCGAGGTCTTCAGCCAGCTGCATCAGCGACTTGTTGGTGATTGACGGCAGGATAGAAGTCGATTTCGGAGTAACATAAGTGTTATTCTTTATTCCGAAGAAATTGGCAGCGCCGCATTCGTCCATATACTTCTTCTCCTTTGCGTCCAGATAGAACTCGCAGGCATAGCCCAGGTCGTGAGCCATCTTGTTAGCTCTCAGACTGGCAGCATAGTTACCACCTACCTTATATATACCTGTACCCAGAGGAGCACTGCGGTCAAATTCGCGTATGATGACATAGTCGTTGCATGAGAAACCGCCCTTGAAGTACGGACCTACCGGAGTTACGAAAATCATGAACAGATACTCGCTTGCAGGGTGCACACCCACCTGTGCGCTGATTCCGATGAACAGCGGACGGATATACAGCGTTGCACCAGTCTCGTATGGCGGAATGAAACGCTCGTTCAGGCGTACCACCTTATCCACCATCTCGTTAAACTTCTCCGTTGGCAGTTCCGGCATCAGAATGCCGCGGCATGTTGACTGCAGACGTGCAGCGTTCTCGTCGCTGCGGAACACGCGCACCTTGCCGTCGGGACAGCGGTAAGCCTTCAGTCCTTCGAAAGCCTCCTGTCCGTAGTGCAGACATGTAGCTGCCATATGCATCGGGATAGTTTCTTCTGACGATACCTCTATCTCGCCCCACTTGCCGTTACGATAATAACAGCGAACATTGTAATCAGTCTTGTTATAGCCAAAACCGAGATTTGACCAATCCATTGTTTCCATCTTTCCTTATATTTTTTAATTATTGAATGCTTCGGTAAAAAATCCGTGCAAATATAAGGAGTTTTCTCTTTATTTATGCAAGAAAATAAAATTTTTACTTTCCATTCCTTGCAATTCAATTAAAAAGTCGTACCTTCGCACCGCTTTTCGAAAGGAGAGCCTTTTTAGGTAGATCCGCTAGCTCAGCAGGTAGAGCACAACACTTTTAATGTTGGGGTCTTGGGTTCGAGCCCCAAGCGGATCACCACCCCATGCGGACCAACGATTCTTCAGTCGCTGGTCTGTTTTTATTTTATAGTCCTTTTCAAAAATGCTTTGCAGCTGCAAAGCTGCAAACAGTTTTTTGATTTCAGGCTTCTGCTGTGGGACCTTCGTTCATTGCCTGGAGGAATCCTTCGACGAATTCCTCGACGTACTGCGGACCGCGCGATGCCACTTCGGGCATGCCCAGTGCTATCTCTTTTGCTTCTTCGTAAGTCATGAATATTCTGCGTTTTTGATTAAATGTTCAGTTTGACGGTGCAAAGTTGCAATTTTTTCAAGCTTTAGCTTTTCTGTTAGCAATAAAAAGTACGTTGGCCTCGCCTAAGTACTCCCGCTCGGAAATAAAAGAAAAAAACACATGTTTTTTCTTTGTATTTCGCTCGCTTATTCGTACTGTTGGCTTCGCCGAAGGTACTCTTGTTCGGAAATACAAATAAAAAATCGCTTTTTTTCTTTGTATTTCGCTCACTTACCCGTACCTTTGCACCGTTTTTCGAAAATACGGGATGTAGCGCAGTTGGTAGCGCACTACGTTCGGGACGTAGGGGTCGGGCGTTCGAGTCGCCTCATCCCGACCAAAACCGGAAAACCATCGGGATGTAGCGCAGTTGGTTAGCGTACACGTCTGGGGGGCGTGTGGTCGCCAGTTCGAGTCTGGTCATCCCGACTGAATAAAAAAGGATTGCAAACGTTTGCAATCCTTTTTTGTTTATCTGATGATGATTTTCTGTTTGGCGTTGCTGATGTAGAAGCCGGGTTCGGTAGGTTGCGGAACACGGATGCCTTGCATGTTGTACCAGAGGGTAGGAGTGGCAGTGGCTTCGCTCTGAAGCACCGGACTGCTGATTTCGGTAGCGGTGCTGGTGAAGGTGCGCAGGGAGACTGCTGAGTTGAGTCCGCTGGGCACGAGTTTCCACGCTGCAAAGCTGTCCTTCGTAGTACCTACGTCGGAACCAGAGATGGTGTTGATGTTGGTGTCATCGAAGATGCGCCATACGGTGCCGTTCTCGTCCATCTGACGGATGCGGTTGGCTGGCAGGTTGGTGACGTCGATGCGTATGGTGTTGCTGCCTGAACGGAGGGCTTTGGTGCAGTCGAGCTGGAACGGCAGGCTCCATGCTGTGCCTACGAACTCATTATTAATATATACGCTTGCCGATTCGCGTACGTCGCCAAGGATTATCTCTACCTTATCGGCAGACTTGAGTTGTTCGTCGGTAAGGCTTACTGATGTCTCGTACGAACCGGTACCCATGAGCTGTTTGGTGTTGCCATCGATTGTCTCCCATGTCTGCAGACCATCGAGCACATAGCTGTTGGAAAACTCGGAAGCATCAGCCAGCAGAGCTTTGTCGAAGGTGAGTGTCCATGCTCCGTCGAGCGGTATGTCTGTAGTCTCGTAGTTCTTTTCTTCTACATCTACTGGCAGGTCGGCTGAGGAGATGTCGTAGTCGTAGGTCTGGAGTATGAGCGATTCGCCCGAATGGAGGTTGATATATACCTCGCCGTTGTCGTTGACGAGTGCCTGACGTATGCTGCCATCTACGGGGTTGAAGATTGCTGCCGACACGAAACCGACTGTCAGGGCTGTGAATCCTTCCACGTCGTTGGGTGTGAGGTTGCTGATGAAGTAATGGTGACCAGTAGGATTGCTGCGACGTATGTAACGCAGTCCGAGCTGACGGCGCATGGGTTCCGGAGCACAGATGGCATTGAAGATGGACTCGTCGCGGTTGAGTTCTACGATTTGAGCACCCTCTGCTATCAGAACATCGAGTTTTGCTCTTGTCTCGGCTGGCATATTGCTTGTGACAGGTATCTGCATAGCCTTGTACTTTGCTCCTCCCTCGGTCACGAGCAGTCCGTTCTCGACGGTCAGTTTCTGAATCATGTTGTCGCTGATGTAGTCGCTGCCATAGCCATAGACATCGAGTGAGTCGGCTATGCGGTCGAGAGCCGAATACTGGTTAGGGAATTCATCAATCGGACACAGACGCAACCAAGTGGTTCCTCTTTGATGCCATGAGTTGTAGCAAGGGAAGTAGAGCAGGATGTCGTTGTCACTTTCGCCCCACTGGAGGAAGCTCTGACAACGGGTTACATAGTCCATGAAGAGGGGTGCGTCGTTCCAGATGCTGTTGGTCGGCGACATGTCCATGCTGGCGTAGAACTTATACCCTGGCCATGCTACCTGCTGAGGGGAGTAGGTGGTGCCATGGAAGAACATACGGTTTACTCCGGCAAGGAACATGAGGTCCATCTCGGGTTTCATCTGTGAGAAGGACATGCGGAAGTGTTCGGTGAACCATGTGAAGGTCTCGCTCGAGGTGAGCCGTTTGCCTGTAACGTGTGCCGCCGAGGATGCCAGTTTCAGAGTGGCGAAGTCGCTGGAGTTCTTGGCATAGAATCCTTCGTCGCGACGCATACCCTTGATGTCGAGCAGCGAGAGTGTCCGGCCGTAGCCTTCTATCTCGGGAATATCGACTGAAGCGTATGTGTCGATGAGGTTGGATGGTGAACCGTGCGACTGGTTACGTGTGATGGCTCCGTGACGATGTGCATATTCGTTCCAGGGCTTTATGAAGTTGTCGAGATACATGTCTGCCATCGTCTCACGATAGTCGGAACGTACCTGTGTGTTCTTGTCGGAAGTGAGTCCGAGCAGTTCCTGCATGTGGTACTGCAGTTTGTAGCCTCGGCGTGCCTCAAACTCCTCGAAGAAATGGCGCGACCAGTCGGCTCCGAATATCTCGTACGAGTCGTTGAAGAATGTCGTAGGGTAGGGGGTGTTGTACTGCTCGAACTTATTCTCGAACAGCTGGATGTAGTTTGCTACGGCTTCCTTGTCGAGGTGGTCGAGTACGAGTCCCTCGCCACCGGGTGCAGCACGTTTCACCGTCTGCATGGTGTGTCCGTTGTAGATGGCTAAGACACGCCAGCGGCCGCGATTCTCTGGTGTCCATGTAAGGGTGTTGCCACTTACGAACTCCGTGACGTCGAGCGTATCGACTCCTTTCATTTTTTGCGGATAAGCCATAACGCAGTTGAGGGTGCTGTTGGCAGGAGGTGTCACGTCGAAGACGACAGTCGGATTTTCATCGGTAGTGGTTACATAGCCGTTATCTCCGGCAGTCTTGTATTCCAGTTTGCCTGCTGCCTCGTCCTTGGTTACCGTAGGACCACCGAAAGGCCAGCCCGTACCCATGTTCATGTCAATCTGAACACCCTTATCTGCTCCGATGTTTTCCGTCTTCTTGAGCATGTTCATCCATGTGGAAGTCAGGTAGCTGATGTTGGCAGGTTTGCCAGCCATATACTTTGCCTGCACTCCGTAGATGGGGGTGATTTCGAGGGTTCTGATGCCAGCCTTGGCATATTCGCCTATGAGGTACTGCAGATTGTCCTCATCGACGGCTGAACCCATCCACCACCAGCGTGCAGCAGGGTGCGATTCGATGCTCTCGGGCTGCCATGCCGGAGCTTGTGCGTTCAGGTTAATGCAGAATGCATAATTCATAATGCATAATGCGGCAAGAAACTTGTTTGCTTTCATATTGTAAGGTTTTAGTTTACTTCTTGAATGGTTTCAGTCTCTCGATGGCCTTGTCTATGAGGTCGTGAGTACCGGAGCCGTCGTTGACGTAGCGTACCACCATGTCGGCATAGCGGAGTGCGTTTCTCAGTTCGTCGCTCTTGTTTGGCACATTCTCCTTCAGGTAGGTAGAGAGTGCCAGCAGTTCGGCAAGGTCTTCAGGTTCAGCCAGGTTGCCCGGACGCATCGAGTTGATGGCTACGTTGAGGGCAGAAGTGACATTGTTGATTTCCTCCTGTTTGCCGCCCTTGTCCTTTCCTTTGGCTGGCAGGGCGTTGTAGAGTGAGTCAGCTTTTTCTAACTGTGCTACGAGACGGCGGTAACCGTTCGGAGCCCAAGGTGAGAAGTTTGGCACTTTGACTGTGAGTGCTTCCCACTCCTCCTGACTCTTTACACGCTCCTTTGCTACCTGTATGGCATGTTCGAGATTGGTCTTGTCTATGCGTCCGTCGTTGCTCTTCTTGTGCTTTGCCTTCACGTTGAGACGCAGGTAGTGGGTGGCGCGTTCAGTCTGATAATAGTCGGGAGTGAAGCGGATATTCCTCGATGGAATCGCCATTGAGTAGAGGTTACCGTTGTATCCGAGTGAAGCGGTGTGCGACAATGGCTGTATCTCAGTAAGCGTTGATGAGAGGTCGATGTCGGCATCGTTCCATGCTTTGATGTCGGAGGTGGCCATTACGAGCGGTCCGTACATGATGGTACCTACCCACATAGGTGCAAAGGGTGTGCGGCTTTCGTTCTTGCCTGTGGCAGCCACGTCCATCTTGTCTGGTCCCCAGTTGATATGGGTAGTGAACGGCATGATGACTTCCACCTTGTCGTTAGCACTCCATTCGCGTTGTGCGATTTCAACGTATGAACTGGGTTGATATTTCTTGGCAACTGGTTTTCCGTTCAGTCGGATGTCGAATCCTTCAGTAGCCCAGTACGGCACACGCAGTTTCATGGCGAATCGTGCTTTTCCTCCTGCTGCAGGTTTTACGGTGATGGTGCTTCTGTCAGCAGGCCATTGGCAGTTCTGTATGATTGTATTGCCATTCCATCGTGCTTTTGTAGGCATATAAAGTGCTATCCAAAGTGTGCTGTCGTTGGCAAAATAGGTTGCTTCCTGATATTTTACATGGTTCTCGGCACCTGTTCCACCGCAACATGTGCTTTGCGGGGTTTCGTTGCCGAACGGTTTGCGTGCATTCATTCCTACGGCATACTGATAGGTAACAGCCCAATGTTCGGGGTGAACCGAACCTACAATCTGGTTGTAGAGCACCCGCTCGTAGTAGTCCATGTAGGCTGCATTGTCGGGGTCGTAGCAGTTGAGGTCTTTCGTCAGTTTGGCGAGGTTATATGCACAGCAGGTCTCGTTGATGTCGGGGTTAGGATATATGTTGCCGTTGTGGTCGGACTGCACGCTGGTGTTCATGCTCAGCATCTGAGCGTAGGGCTGACGCCACATCTCACCGTTGCCCACACCACCCATGGCATAGGCATAGCGTCCCTGGATGAGAGTCCAGAAGTTCTGTGCCAGGTTGTAGTAGTATGGATTGTTATTGCCGAGATACGAGCGCAGGGCACCTGTAATCATCGGTATGTGCTGGTTGGCATGACGAGTACGTATGTCGTCGATGTTACGTGCTACGGGGTCGAAGAAAGCAGGGGCATCGAAGCAGTTGGCAGCTTCCAGCAGGTGTGCCTTCTCCTCGGGGTTGCTTACCATCTCGCTGAGTCGTGACAGCGATTCTGCCATACCACCCACTTCACCGGCTATGTACATGTTCCACATCTCGTATCGGTTGCCTGGACGAGCCTGACGTTCAGCTTTGTTGCCTTCTTTCTGAACGTAAGTGCGGTAGTGCATACGGTTCCATACCCACAGTCCCATATCTTTGGCTATGAGGAGAGCCTTGGATGCTGTCTGGGGGTCGTCTGCTTTCATGGCATTGGCTATGTCGATGAGTCCGGCCAGCTGCTTGTGTATGGTGTAGTAGGGAGCCCACACCCAGTCTTCGTTGTTGTAGGCACGATAGCACTCGATAAGTGCCGGATGGGCAGCAGGAATGGCATTGAGATAGCCGTAGCCGTACTTCTTGTAGTCTTTCTTATACTCGTCGAAAGCAGCCCATGTACCTTTCATCTGTTTCAGTTCCTCTTCCGGGGCATAGTCGCGTGCTTCCCAGTAACGTCCCAGTTTCTCGTCCCATACAAAGGTGCGCTCCTGACACTCACGCAGTTCGTTGACCATACGTTCGATACGCTTGTGCAGTTCTGCTTTCTGAGTAGGGTCGCTAGCTGATGCGTAGGCAAAGGCTAGAGCACTCATGTAATGACCCGAGCCGTGACCTTTGAGTTTCGTAGTGGGGGAGTCCCATCCGTCGGCTACCTTATAGCCATCGGTGGGCAGTCCGTAGGTGTCGCGATAGTTGTACAGCTGCTGACTGATGTCCCATGATAGTATGGTACGTATGTCGAGGTCGCGATTGCTGGTCAGACGGTTATCACCTGTTATCTCTACGTCGCCGAGTGGCAGCGGCTCCGCCTTGAAGCGATTGGCTGGAGTCTCGTATGTGCCTTCCACCACCTTTATGTTCGCTTTCAGCGGATAACCGTTGTCTGTGGTGTTGTCACCGATGATATAGCCGTTGATGGTATATTCCTTGCCTACGGGATAGAGTTCGGCATTCGCCTCCTGCTGTTCAGTGGAGAGCAGGGAATTGTCCCACTTCACCTGTCGCCATTCCTTATATCCGTCGGTATAGGTAACCCACAGCTGATAGGGTAGGCGTGGCACAGTGCCCACAGGCGATTCCACGTTGACAGCCTCAACGGTCTTTATCAGTCGTTCCTTCGCAGCCGAAGCACTTGTACTAATGCTTAATGCACAATGTATAATGCATAATATTGCAAGATAACGATATCTCATGGCTATATTGTTTTTGGGGGCGCCTTCGGTATTCCGACATGTCGAGAAAAAAGGCGCCCTTATTTCTCATTGTAAATTCTCTGGTGCACGGTTTTGTCCTCCATGAAGCAGGGGTGTACAGGTCCGAATCCGTGTCCGAACTCATACTCTGCTCCGAGGCTGATGGCACGACTGATGAACTCCTCACCTTTCTCCACTGCCTCTTCCAGACTGTATTTCGTTGCTATGTAGGTAGAGATGGCTGACGAGAATGAGTCGCCAGTTCCGTTCACGTTTCGTGTTATGATGCGTGGTTTGCGGAATTCGCGTACCTTGTCCGTCTTTGCGTCGTAGAGGTAGTCGCTCAGCCATCCTTCGCCGCTTGCTATCGACTTGATGATGACGGAGCATCCCCAGCGTCCCAGTTCCTTGATGTCTTCCTCTATGTTCTCCAGTTTATGTCCAAGCAGCACTTCGGCTTCACGCCAGTTGGGAGTGATGAGTGTAGCTAGTGGGAACAGTTCGTTCTTGTATGCGTCGATGGCGCTGTCGGTTACAAGCTGCACACCCAGCGAGTTGACGATGACGGGATCTACCACGAGAGGTATGTGGTTAAACTTACGCAGCACACCTGCCACACCTCGTATTATCTCTTCGCTTGGCAGCACTCCTGTCTTTATACATCCCGTTTCGATGTCGCCCAGGAATGATTCTGCCTGCGACACAATCAAATCTACCGGCAGGTGGAAAATGTTCTTTATGCGTCGGGTGTCTTCATCCACGATGCTTGTCACGGCACATGCCGCATAGCCGCCACATGCAGTTATGGCCTTGATATCAGCCTGCATGCCGGCACTTCCCAGCGGCTCACTACCTGCAATCAAAAATACTGTATTGAGTGATTTCTTCATTCTTCATTATTTGTATATAGTGTGCGGAACATACGAAGTGTATCTTTATATGGTTTTCGAACTTCATTGGCGGCGAATCCACATCTTTGATAAAAACCGACCGCGCTATATTCTTTTGTTGCTAATGCCTCTACTGTTAGAAATTGACAGCCGGCAAATGATTGTGTCCTTGCCCTTTCCGCAATCATTTCAACAATTGATTGACCGACTCGATTTCCTCTGTATTCTTTCCTGACGGCCAAGTAAGCTATATCAAGTGCCGGATAACGTGGCTTGGCGTAAAATGTATCCTTGTAGTTCCAGTCAACATTTGGAGTTCCTGTTGATGAGAAACCTGTTTCTAGTTCCCTCTTATCATCGTAATCAAGGTCAAGAGAATCAAAACTCAAAGCGTAGATTGCAACAAGTTCCTCCTTGTACCAAACACCATAAGCTGAGCAATAGTGATTCTCTACACTCATGCGGAAATCACTCTGTATAAACCTATCCATTGCCTCAACACCAGAGAAAAAAGTGTCAAGGCAATGAAAATCTGTTATCTTTTCAGACGTAAGGTTCGAAAAGTCTATTTCCATACGATTTTTACTTTCTTTCTAGCTTCACGTCCTCTGCGGATGGCATCCTTTTCTTCTGCTGTTAGGTTGCCAGTCGTTGCACGCCATAATGCTTCTCTGATTTTTCTTGAGAACTCTTGTGTGATAGGTTCCCGAGGTGAATTAACTCCTAACATAGTGATATCCTCCTAATTATTATTCGTAATTTATGCCTGCAAATGTAGTTTCTTTTTCCCATATAACAATGTTTTTAGACAAAAAACGCATAATCAGTGGCTTAAATAAAACCCTAGTTACAGAAAAACAGAAAAGCCCCGGCATCACGCAGGAGCTTTTCCCAAAAACTTTTTTTAACTAACTTATTTCGAGCCGAAAGGCTCATTTACTCCTCCATCCGAAGGAGTATGCTATTACCAGAGGTCGTCGAAGACGTCTTCGTCGTCCTTGTCATCCATTGTATAACCTGTATCTGACTTCACAGCTGCCGGAGTCTCTGAATATTGAACATTGGATGTTGAAATAATCTTTGCCAACTGAAGTTCTGTTATCTTCAAACATGGTTTTATATATATTCTTTTCATTGTTCTGTTTCCTTTCTTTGTTTTAAGGTTATTACTTGTTGAAACGCTTCTCGCCCTTCTGGTTAACTACAAATCCCTTGAAGTTCTTGTCAACTTGGATACCTGCCATATTGAAGAGAACTTCCTCTTCTTCTGTCTCAGCTACTTCAGGAGCAATAACTTCTGTTACTTTGCCGTCAACGATACGGAGTGACTTAGCTCCAGATGGAACTGTGAGATAAGCACGATATTTAGTAGAAGTTAAAGCGCTTGTTACCTTATAGAAACTCTGAACACCATCTTGAGTCTGCAAGACGTAGCTATTTTCAGGTACGGTTGTTTCAGTATAAACACCTGTCAACAATCCTTCAGTGTAAGAATCTTCAGCAGCAGTACCCCAACCTGTAACATTCTGATTGAATGCAGTTCCGCTAGCATTGCGAACAACGTATGGAGTATTGGCAACAGGATCACTATCCAGAGGTTCAATCTCTACAGTGTTTTCACCCTTAGCTGAGCAACTATAGAATGTGATGTCATCAAAATCTGATACGTCAGGATTGAATGGGAAGATAATAGTACCATACTTATTAGCTTGAATCTGGACAGGAACAGAAGCCTGAGAAGCCTCAGCAAGAGTGAAGTCGGCTTTGTTGTTGGTTGTATAAATATTACCAGCATCCTCGCAACCAATCAAGTTGTCGTTATTTGTGTTGACGATATTGAAAACATTTGCAGTTGTTGTTGGAGCAATACGGAACTCGCCCTTCTTTGAACTTTCAGTTGTTGCTTGAATTTGATCATTCTTCCAGTTTAATTGACTATCATTGAGATTACCGTATGTCAGATAAACTGATCCTTCTACGCGCTCCATAGTAATATTGTAGGTATTAACCTTACCGGCAACAGGAGTGAACACACATGCTTGTGCAAGGTGTTCTTGTGGAGCAGCAGAAGCATTGAGCGTGAAGCCTGTATTATTGGAAATATACTTACCATTATATATTGGATACTCTGCTACGCGATCCATTACGATGGCATTTCCTAATTTTGCATGTTCTGCAGTAGCAACAATAATATTATAATGTTTGTCTGCAGCTGGAGCATTCAGAGGCTGATTATTATAGTTGCTGATAGCTGTATTCAAGGCAGTTGTTAAAGCATTAACTTCAGAAGCTGTAGAAGAACTTGTTAACTCATAATCATCTGCATCATCCTTCGCATCACTATATGCCGTCCAACGAGCATCGTTAGTGGTACTATTAAGTTGGAATACACCTGAGCCAACATTGGTCGTATTCTTAGTCAATGTTGCAGCAGCCTTTGCACTATTCAAAGCAACGAGAGCCTCCATCAAATCAACATTATCTTCATCATTTGTCTGAACAGTTGGATTACAGAAACCAACCCACTGATATTTTCCTGAGGCTGAAGCATTAACAGATACGGTTACGGTAGCGGGGTCTGCAAGTGTGAATTGTACGTAGCGCCATTCCCAACCACGACCAGTATTTGCATTTGCATACGTACTTTCATTTGAGAAATCAGTTGCACCTGAAGTATTTATACCGAAGCCTGTATCTCCGTTAGGGAAGTCGTTTACAGTGCCAATAACACTCTCCCCATTCTTCACTTTCAGTTCGAGCGTAGCTGAATTTGAACTCTTACGACCAGCCACCTTAAATACGTAGCTACCAGCTGGCAAAGTGAGGTCTTGCGTATAAGAGCAAGTCCATGAATCTTTATCCCAACCAACATCTTGCTCACTGTATGGAGTTCCTGTCGTACCGTCTGTAGTTCCGTCCCAATGCTGTCCTCGTCTGTCTGTTGCATTCGTCTTGGTCCAAGTACCAAGTTCTACACCATATGCATAATTTGTAGTAACAAAGGTATATTCTGCAACTTTCAGAGCATTTACATCTGGCTCTACAGCTGCGATTGCTTCTGATGTCATACCCAGTGCGAGAGCCTTTGTTCTTTCAGGAGCAAAGAGTGCATAAGCATCTGCAGATGCCTGAGCATTATCTATTGCCGTTTGCAGGGCATTATAGTTAGCTACCGAGTGATTTCCATTGAAGGTGGTTTTTGCCGCAGTCAAAGCGGTCTTGATGTCTGCGTCCATTTCTTCGTCTTCAAGACTTGTTGCTGTTTCAAGAATGGCAGTAGCATCGTCGTCAGAAACTTGATCAGTATAATATGTCAACTTAAAGTTGTTGAACATCAGCCAACCGCCCCAAGTAAATGCATGTGAATGAAGAGAAATATCTATGGTTTTCTCTTCACCAACATAAACATAAACTTCAGTTAAATATTTACCTTGTGAAAAATAGTTGTTATTCGCATCTGTTGGACCACTAGGGCCATTGCCATTTATCTTACCACTATACCAGTCATCAACCTTTGCAATACTATTATTAGCCTGTAAATATGTAACGCTACCATCATAACCGAGGTCACCGATTCTGTTATTATTATTATTATTACCACAACGATAGGTAGCATTAGCAGAAACCTTGTAGAGACCGACTTTATCTACTGATATTTGATCGTGAGTAAGGTAACCTGCACCTTCATAAACCTCTGGAGTATTCTTCGTAGCCTCATTACCCCAACCGATAGTGAAGGTTCGATGATCACTATCAATAACTGTTGTTGACCATCCTTTTGTATTGTGACTTGTATCAAACGTGCCATTCTCAATCTTTGAACTCTGGTCAAGAGCGATATAATTGGTACTCAGATATTCATCAAATTCACTTTCGGTATCTACGCTGGCTGGCATACCCATTGAGGTAGCTGCCGCTAATTTCACACTCGTTGTGTAACCAGCAACCATAGCATCACGTTCAGCCTTTGACAGGAACTGCCAAATGTAGTTATGCCGATTCTCAGTTCCATCACCAACTACATTGGTATACCAATCCTCAATCCATGTGCTGTTATTGGTATTGTAAAGCTTGTAGTTACCACTACCCTGATCTTGAATTTCAATGACACGTGCGCGACTAGATGCATCACCATCGCTATACATCCAACCATCATCAGCAAGATAGCCCTCATGATGAATGAATTGGAATTTGAATTTACCTTCACCTGCATCAATAAGTTTTACAGGGAAGCCGAATTTGTCAATGACGACCTGGAATCCATAACCATTACCAGTACTCATAAAGCCTGGATCGCCGTTCGTACAAGCGGTATTATACAAATAATAAATACCATTTGCCTCTGGCGTTTGATATGCATTAGCTTTGAAACCTAATGCACTGACGACACATAGTGCCGCGAAAAGTAATTTTCGTTTCATAGAAAAAATGAATGATAATAAAAAGTTAATATTTGGTTAATGTATAAAAGAATATACTGGTAATGCAACTTGGGGTCTCGTACGCGCATTATATATATAATGTGTAGGTACGGACATATGTACGTGCGTTCACATACGGCTGCAAAGGTATATCAAACAATTACGAAACTGTATTCCTGAATGGTAAAATTTTGTTAAATCTTCTGAATTTATTTCTTTTCTTTGATTTTCGTCTCCCATTTGTAAACTAAACATCATAAAAAAGAAGAAAAGCCTCAGCTTTATGCTGAAGCTTTTCAACGCTATTTTAATATTGAGGGATTATGCAATTACCAGAGTTCGTCAAAGACGTCTTCATCGTCGAAGTACTTGTCGTCAGCACTTCCACCTGGGAAATCTCCACCCTTGCCTACGCCATCAAGACCGTCCACAGTGCTAAGGGGTGAATCGCATATCATCTGTTCTGCACTCATGTCTGCCACTTCTGTGAGTGGGGCTATATATATCTTTTTCATTGTTTTGTTTCCTTTCTTTTGTTTTAGGATTAATTACTACTGAAGACGCTTTTCGCCCTTCTGGTTGATTACAACTCCCTTGTAGTCTTTGCCTACCTGGATGCCAGCTAAGTTAAAGAGTACTTCAGGCTCTTCTGTTTCTGCGATAGCCGGAGTCTTAACGCCTGTAGCCTTGCCATCTACAACGAAGGTGAGAGACTTAGCACCAGCAGCAGCTGTGATTGCGAAGTAAGCACGGTAAGGATTGATTGTAGCAGGTTCTGCTGCAACTTTATAGATGTTGTTGTTGCTCAATACATAGTTGTAAAGAGTTCCTTCACCTTCCTCTACTGTTGTTCCAGTATAAGTACCCTTGAATGCAGCATCGCCTGCTGTCTTTTCTGGCGCAGCTGCTGTTGCATCAACTTCTACATCTGTCAGAGTGAAGAATGCCTTATCAGATGCTGATCTCATCATGAATGGCTCATTAGCTACGCTTGTGCCAGCAGTAGAAGAGAATGAGAGTTCACCTTCGTCGAAGCTTTCAAGAGTTGCAACTGTAACACCAGCGCTTGTAGCATCCACAGCGAATGGATATACGGCTGTAGCCCAACGATCAGCAGTCAGCGTACGAGTAACCTTAACTGTTGGATATATTCCAGGAGCATAAGTAGGAACTGTACCGTCTGCAAATTCAAGTTCTGAAGCAGAGATAATCTCTACATCGCCAATAGCAATTTGCTGCTGACCTGCATCTACCTTATTCATTGCAAGTACATAGTCGCCTGCGGTAGTAGAAACGAAGTAACCTGTGTAGTCGTACCAGTCCTCTGCATTGGTATTACCATCGTTTGTTGCAGGACGGAAACCAGGAGCAAGAGAAATAGTATTGTCAGAAGGATCGGTCAAGACAATATTTGTAGTCGGAGTATTACCCCATCCACAATACTTGAACGAAATCTTGTAAATCTTACCAGCTTTCAGAGGCATTGTGTAACCAGTAGTCTCACCATAGGTTGTATTATACTTCATCATCATAGCCAGATTGTGAACTGCAGAGATACCAGTATTTGTATCCTGATTACCTGCGGCTACGCTATAGATACGTGTATTGTAACCTGTGTTAGTCCAGCCAAGAGGATGGATGTAACCATCTCCGGCAATATCACCTGATGTGTAATCCTCCCAATAGATAGCATTAACTTCGCCATCGTTTGCAGTCCATGTAGCACCAGTCAGCGCAGTAGTAGCAGCAACTACAGCAGCACCAGAGGCGTTATCGGGATCGATAGCCTTAGCTGTTGCAAGAGCTGTAAGAGCATCTACGTTGTTGTATGGAGCATATTCACTAGTTTCGAAACCAAGAGTTTTAGCCTCTGCTGTAGCAATAGCGTCAGCCAAAGCTTCCTTCTCTGCAGGAGTTGCCTTTGCTTCGTAGTAGGTAAGAGTCCAGTTGTTATATACAGCCCAAGTAGCAAAGTCTCCACCTAAACGACTTGGATTTTTGATACCAATTTCCAAAGAACCTGCTTCTGCTAAATATACGTAAACGTCATTCTGGTAGTTGCCTGTTTCGATAGCGGCGTAAGCAGAAGGCTCGTTGTTGGGATAGTGCTTTCCTTCGTATTCGAAGTCGTTTGCATATGCAGTAGGTGCACCATAGTCCATAACAGACTTAATCTGTGTTTTGTTGGCTCCGGCATAGAGGTAGATAAGGCTGCGGGCACCATCGGCAGCAGCGACACGTTCATTGCCTGCAGCACGCTGGAAGGCACCAACGCTCAACTTGTAGATACCTGCCTTAAGTCCATTAACTGTCTCGGAATAATAGGTAACAGGACCATCATCTTTACCGTTACCAGGATATATTTGGAATTTCTCTGCCTTTGCACCTGTAATGTTGATGTCGGTCTCGCCATAATTAGCAGCAAGTATGTCAACAAGTTGGGCTTTTGTTGTGACACCAACAATTCCAACTGCTGTTGCAACAGAAGCAGCCTGTGCATTCTCGTTCTTGGTGTAGTTGTCCTTGTGCTCTGTGGTGTTTTCGAGATACCAAATGTTGCTTGTTCCCTGAAGATTAACTCCTTCTTCAGCATCAGCTACAGTCTGATTGTCATAAACAGCCAGATATTTGTTGTTGGTGGTGTTCAAGAACTTATAACCACCTGCAACCTTTGTAACGTTGAATGAGCGTACGCGATCACCTGAGCAGTCTCCATAGCAGAATCCATCGTCGCCGAGCCACAACTGGCTGTCAAAATACTGAAGTTTTGTATTATTGTTGGCATCAGTTGAAACATTGAAGGCTAAGCCCCAATCGTCCATCCTTGCTTGAGTGTTGTAGTTGCCTTGACGGCTGATGTAATTCTGTGTGTCGGTATTGTACATATAATAAACACCGTCATAAATAGCAACTGCATTCAGCGTAATGCTTTGCTCGGCATTATAAGTACTACCTTCATCATAGCCTATGGCACCGGCAGGGATGTACAAGGTGTGTTCTACACCAGCTTCGAGGTCTGCAGGTACGGTGAATGTGAAACCACTTGCGCCAGGAGTAAAGTTAATAGCAGCACCGTCGAATGTTACGCCGTTATAATCCTGTGTGAGTGTTGCGCCCGGGTCATTGGTGCTGACCGTGTAACTAACCGTCACAACATTTCCTGGCTGTATATATGTAATGTTTGTCGAGGCATCACTTACCACATAACTGTAAGAGCTAGCCTCAACGGTCAGCGTCTGTGCAGATGATGATTTTACATAATAGCGTCCAGCTGTAAGTTCTGCTGGGCTTGCATCAAAGGTGGTAGAAATGGAACCTGCATCTTCAAGCAGAATAGAACCATCAGTGGAATATACAATATCGGAAAGATTTGTGCATGATAGGTTGTAGTCTCCGCCAACGGCGATATCAAAGTAATACCATTTTCCGGCTTCCATGTCGCCAACAGGCAGTGCATCAGAAGCAGCCAAGTTCGGACCATAATAGTAGAGTTTGAAGTTGTCAGCTACAATCCAACCAGTTGATTGATCAAATCCAACAGTTATGGTGTTACCAGTTACATTAACATTGTCTGCTGTCAGAGTGTTGCCAGCCACCTCGTTGGACATAGTAGGATAGTTACCTGCAGATGCATCTACAGAAACGACATCGCTACTAACCTTGGAGTCGCCAGTTGCATATACATAGGCTGCGTGGGTTGCTCCAGGACCAGATATGAGGTCTGCCTGAACTTTGTATTTACCATTAGGTACTCCACTAAATTCTTGCTTTACAATCACGTTGGTTGCATTCCATGACTCAAGAGTTTGCTGCCCCCATTGCATGTTTCCAGAAGAGGTGAAAGAGAGTTCCCAACCTCCCCAGTCTTTGCTGAAGTCGGGATTCTGCATCCAGGAAGTAGCCTCTACGGGAGATGCCTTTGTTGCCCCTGCTACAGCTGTAGCACGTGCAGCAGCGAGAGCCTGAATGTAGTCAGACTTTGGCATAGCATACAATTTGAAACCGTCTGCATGTTCGGTACTCTTGTTGGCCGCAATGTTTTCACCGTCTGCGGCAACACCGGCTGTATCATCATTCCAGTGTCCAACCATTGCATTGCTTTGAACACACTTGAGGTCATACTTACCACTATTTAATGTGAAAGTACATGTAACAACGTTACGACTGTCACGGCTGTAACCCATCGACGTATTCCATCCAGATGCCTGCTTGAAATAAGCACCCGTTGAAACACTTTTGAGTGACAAAGTGTTACCACTACCTTCAAGACACCATACGAAGGATGGATTTTCAATAGGATTTCCAAGAGTCTTGTAACAAGGACGGAAATGAGATGCATCGTTAGCCATAACATAGGCTGACGAATAGGCATCTACCAATACATAGTAATTGTTATCAACTCCTGTGATGTTGGCATCTGTAACCAAAGTCCAGCCAGCAGACTCCAAATCATCTGTAGTGTAAGCATTTGCTTGCTTTACACCAACGATGGAGAGCAAAGCTACCATCGCGAAAAGTAATTTTCGTTTCATAGAAATTTAGATTGATAATAATATAATGTGGTTAAAGTAAAATCAATGCTACGCTAATTCAACTGGGGGTCGCGTACGCGCATTATATATATAATGTGTAGGTACGACTGGATGATGTATATTCACATACGGGTGCAAATATAGTTTATAGCAATTCAAATGTGTTCTCCTGAATAGTAAAAAATTGTTAATTAAGTAAAGAAAGTGTGATTTTTCTCTATTTCGTCTCTGTTTGCAACCTCTGCTTTTTATTTCGTCTCAGCTATGGTCTGACGATTAGCCCGACTGAAACGTTCGTTTAGCCCGACTGAAACGTTCATTGCGCCGTCACGAAACATTCAACGCTTAGGAGGGGTAAAAAATCACCCCGTACAGCGGGAGCGGCACGGGGTGAATGGGGAAGTGGAGAAGCGATGCTTCTGTTTATTTCGTTGCGGCAGCGAGGTTGAGTTGGGTCGTCACGCTGCTGATGAGTTTCTCCATGATGATGGGTTTGTTGATGAAGTCGTTGGCTCCGAGTTTGAAGCCTTTGACGATGTCGGCTTCGGAGTTGAGGGCGGAGAGGATGATGATGGGCAGTTTCTTGGTCTTTTCGTCGGCACGGAGGCGGCGGATTACTTCAAAACCGTCGATGCCTGGCATCATGAGGTCGAGCAGCAGGAGGTCGGGCATGTCCTGTGCGATGCTGTCGAGGGCTGTCTGACCGCTGTTGGCTGTTTTCAGTTGGAATGTGTACTGCGACAGCATTTTCTTGATGAGCAGTACGTTCAATGGTACGTCGTCAACTACGAGGACTTTCAGTTTGTCGACATCGATTCCGGGGTTGAGATGTTCGTTCATAATGTTTATCTTATTTAGTGTTGTTAGATTTCAATATAGTATTTCTCGTTGCGCTTGCTGCGATAGAATCCTTTTAAGTCGCAGAGGATGCCGTTCTCTTTGAGCATCTGCTCGATGGGCAGGTCGGCAAATTCTGTGTGCTTGACGCAGAGGAGGATGGTGTCGTACTTCTGGTTTTCGACTTGCTTGAGGTCGGAGACGATGTCAACTCCGTATTCGTGCTTGGTCATCTCTGGGATGGCGTATGGGTCGCAGATGGTGATGTTCTTGGTGTAACGACGCAGTTCGCTGACGATGTCAATCACCTTTGTATTGCGGATGTCGTTGCAGTTCTCTTTGAAGGTGAAGCCGAGCATGAGGATGCGTGAGTCCTTCGGAGTGAGTCCGGCAAGGCTCATGTGTTTGATGGTCAGGTCGGCAATGTAGGTTCCCATCGTGTCGTTGAGGGTGCGGGCAGTAGAGAGCAATGATGCCGTTTCGCCTGCTTCGCGTGCTTTCTGGATGAGGTAGTAGGGATCGACTCCGATGCAGTGGCCACCGACGAGTCCGGGTTCGAGACGGATGAAGTTCCACTTTGTACTTGCTGCCTCGGATGTTCATAGCGTTGAAGATGTGGTCTATCTCGTTCATGAAGGCTATGTTGACGTCGCGCTGGCAGTTTTCGATAATCTTGGCAGCTTCAGCCACACGAATGGTAGGTGCACGGTGGGTGCCGTTTTCGAGTACGCTATTGTAGATGGAATCGACGAAGTCAGCTACTTCGGGTGTGGAACCGGAAGTGATTTTGCGGATTTTCTCTATTGTATGTTCGTGGTCGCCCGGGTTGATACGTTCGGGAGAGTAACCGATGAAGAAATCTTCGTTGTAGTGGAGTCCGGATACCTGTTCGAGTACCGGTACGCAGTCTTCTTCTGTAGCTCCCGGATATACGGTGGATTCGTAAACCACGATGTCACCACGTTTCAGATGACGTCCTACGACTACGGTAGCTCCGAGCAGCGGATTGAGGTCAACGCGATGGTTTGAGGTGACTGGGGTAGGGACGGATACGATGAAGAAGTTGCGCGAGTCGAGCATGCTCTCGTCGTCGGTACAGGTAAGTCCGTGTGTGAGAGAGTGTTTCATCTCGTCGTCGGTGAACGAGTCAGTGGAGTCGTGACCTGCCTGCAGTTCTGCCACACGTGCCTTGTTGATGTCGAATCCTACTACTTCGTAGCGACGTGCAAAGAGGCATGCCAGTGGAAGTCCGACGTAGCCTAATCCGACTACTGCAATTTTGATGTCTTCAGTTTTCATTGTTTATTTATTTTGTTTACTGCTTACTGCTTACCGCTTACTGTTCTAAGCTCGTTCGAGTTGTGCGTAGCGTGAGGTCTTCTCCGGATTCCACGGGTCTTTGTAGGACGAGAAGAAGAAGAGTTCCTTTGTGTGTGCCAAGAGTCGGACGGTACGCATGAAGTAGCCTGTATATAATGAGGTGAGCGGCAGGAAGCGGATGAGGAAGAGCTCTTCGCGCTTGCGCTCCGTCACAATCAGTATAACTCCGAAAGCGACTAATGCCAGACAGATTCGGATGAGGAAGTCGAGCAGGATGACTTCGAAGATATGGTTGCTGAATCGGGTTATGAGTCCGACGAAGTAGAACAGCCATACGTAGTTGAATACGCAGTCGTAAATGATGCTCTCCATGTTGGAGATGAAGTTGCTGAGCGACCAGTTTCGGTTTGGGTAGAGTATGTCGCGGTGTTTGCGCACTCTGAATCGGATAAGCGACTTGGACCAGCGCAGACGCTGTTTGAAGAGCACTTTCCACTTCACCGGAGCATTCGTCAGACAGACGGCATCGGAGGCATGTGCCACTTTCCATCCGGCTTTACGTATCTTTTGTGTGATGTCGCCGTCGAGTCCGGGACCTATATCCCAAAAGCCCACTTTCTTCAGGGTCTCCACCTCGAAAGCTCCGAAGGCTCCGGAGATGATGTGGAGGATGCCGAGTGTGTCGGTCACCTTACGGCCTACCATGATGGTCTTGAGGTATTCGATGGCCTGCATCGAGGCACAGATAGATTCTTTGTAGTTGCGCACCTTGACTGTGCCGCCTACGGCCTTTATCTTAGGGTCGAGGTAGAAGGGCATGAGTATCTTCTCGATGGCATCGCGGTCGAGCGACGAGTCGGCATCGAGGTGGACTATGTATTTGCCCTTGGCATGGTAGGCTCCGTAGTTGGCTGCCGATGCCTTACCTCCACGTACTCCGCAACGCAGGTACATGTCGATGTAGCCATGACGTTCGAGGTCGGTACAGATGAGAGGGGTATAGTCGTCGGAACCGTCATCGACAATGATTATCTCGTAGTTGCGATATGTCTGTTCGGCCAGCGATTTCACGAGCTTATATATGTTCTTGCCTTCGTTCTTTCCAGGCACCAGAATGGTGATGAGCGGATTGTCCTTGAAAAGACGGAAACGGGCATAGAAACGTTTCTTTTCCTGTTTTTTGTGGGTAAAGATGGTGTAGCCCACGATAATGATTTCGAGCAGGTAGTATCGGGGTATTTCGATAAAGAAGATGAACCAGTATGTATTGACTATACTGGAGAACGACAGGTGGGTAATCCATGTCATGAATGTATCTAATGTATCGAAAATATATGACATACAGAGTCTTTAAGTCTGCTGAATGGGTTTGTATTGTCGGTTTTATCCGGTCCGTCGGTCTTGGACTCCTCCGTTTCTGCAGGAGCCTCTTCCTGTGGAGTAGCCTCAAGGGTCTCTTCCACGGTGCCGTCGTCCTTGAGCAGAGGCGAGTCGATGTTTGGATTGCCTGCATTCGGGTTGATGGCATTGGGGTCGTAATCGACGCTGTCGTCGGGGTTGCTGGCAACGAAGTTGAGGTCGTTGAGGAAGTCGTCGATGTTCGAACCGTTGCCTTCGAGTTTCATGTAGGTGTAACAGATTCTCTCACCTTTGCGCAGTACGTATGCCGCAGCACGGATGGCCTCGGAGAGCATAATCTGGAAGTCGAGAACTGCCTGTTCCTGATCGCCCTTGTAGTCGGTGACGATGGCGTTGATATATGTGATGTTGTTGGCTGCCGACACTTTGTTGTTGGGGAAATATTGGCATACCTGAGCCAGCAGTTCGGCACGGTTCTTGACGGTAGCTGAGGCTGCGTTGATAATCCATATCTTGCCGACGAGCACGTCGCCGATGATGCGTCCTGAGAATTTCTGCTCTGCAAGCAGACGGATACGGTTGATGAAACGGTTGAACTCGAGGAAGTTGTCGTAGAACTCCGTATAGATGGAGAAGCCGATGTTGAGCGAGGTGATGGCATAGATGCCTTCCTTCGTTATCTCATAAACATAGACGTTGATAGGGATGAGCGACTTGACGTCTTCGACCGTTTGGCAGTTAGTACACAGAGCCTGCATTTTTGCCTGAAGGAAGGAGTTGTTGCAGACGTCGCAGGTGAACACAGTAGCAGGACGGTCGTAATCGACTCCGATGTGGTGGAGCATCTGATGACACTTCGGACAACGCAGCTGACCTCCGAAGTTGTAAGTGTGCTCGGGGGTGATGTTGGCACAGCGGAAGTGGTGGATGACCTCTTCGCTGTGAATCATGGAGTTGTTACACTTCGGACAACTCTCTATATATAAAAGATGTGAGTGCTGGCATTTCGGACACAGGTAGATGCGGTTGAGGAACTGTCCGGCACGGAAATAGCCTTTCTCGGTCATTGACTGCACGAAGACGAAGCTCTCGCTCAGGTTGTACCATCCCAGTTTGTAGAACAGGTTGTATATAGGAATGACGTAGCCTGAGGACGAGGCGTTCTCAAGCACGGGAGTCAGTATGAGTTTGTTGCGGATAATAAGGAATCGGGTGAGCCGTACGAAGAACTGGTTGGACGAGAGAATCTTCTCTTCGGAAGCCGAGAGTCCAAGGTCGTTGCGGCGATTGATGATGTCTTCTACCTTGTTGAGGCAGTCCTTGTCGTTCCAATCGTCGTAGTAGCCGTCGATGAGGTCGCTGTAATCGCCCATCTTGCCTTCAAGCGTACGAGCTACGAAGAATGGCTTGTAGCAACATTTCTGCGATGTGACAGGATTGATGTCGTTCAGTATGTTCTGTGTCTGCTCTACAGAGTCGTTGAATATGAATACTGCATCGAAGAGGTAGTCCGGGAAGTCGGGCGACTCTTCGAGAGCAAACTGACTGTCGAGAAGCAGGATGCGACGGTTGTTATTATTATTTTGTATGGTTATCATGGGCTAGAAGTTGTGGTCTTTTGTAAGTTCGCGGAATGTAGTTGTGTCAACAGGAACGAACTGCTGATTTTCTTTTATCTCGAAGATGCGTCGTTTGTTGTACTGCAGTGAGTCGGCCTCGGGGAAGAGTTCGTTGAATATGCCTCCGAACGAGTTGTAGAAAGCTTCGTGGAATATGTCGTTGCGTACCCGGACACGAACCGGCAGATGGTTGTTGAGTACCCAGAAAGGTACGTACTGGTCTTTGTCGAAGAGGAAGTAGGCGATGACGGCATCGATGTCGTGGCTGAAGTTGCTGAGCAGGTGTTTCGGAATGTCCTCGACACGCAGTCCGAGCAGCGACATGTGGGCATAGAGGGTAATGTCGTCGTTGATGATGATTTCCACCTGCTTCTGGTTGTTGATGTACTTCACCTGATGGGCAGGGATGTATGCCATGACTCCGAGGTGGGAGCCTTTGTAGTCGGTGTGCTGCAGGTTGATGATTTCTTCTTTCTCAAATGCAACAGTATTCTTTGCCACTCTGATGTCGGTAACAATGGCTTCTTCCGGAGCACAGCAGTATTGTATGACACCGTCCTCGTAGTGCAGGTTGCCCGGAGCATAGGGCAGGTGGTTGTGACCGTAGCCGGAGTTCAAGATATAACGTGACGAGTTGCCAGCCATGCTGTCGTAAATCCGTATCTTGTTCTGCAGTTCGCGCAGTTTTTCGCGGTATTCACTCAGTTCGGCTTCGATAGCCAGCTGTTTGGTGTTGTTGGTGAGACCGTAGTAGATATCGTTCTTCTCGCTCTTGAGACGTTTCACCAGTTCGTTTATCTTTGTCTGTATGACAGGTACTTCCTGGCGTGCCAGTTCTGCCTGCAGCTTGAGGTTGGCATGGTCGAGGATAATTGACGGAACGGAGTTCACGTTGAACTGCCCCAAGAGGTTCTCGAGCAGTATGTATGAATAGAGTGTGTCGCCCGGTTGAACGATGTCGCCTACATTTTTATAAATGTCGAGAATGTAAAGGTCGTCGATGGCACGCAGGTTGTTCTGTTCGAGGTTGATATATCCGTCGTAGTATGTATAGACAATCCGTCGGTAAGCGAATATAACCAGGATTATCAGTATTATGGTAAATACTACGGCGTATATATTCTGCTGTTTAGCGAGCTTCTTGTTCTGATAGTTAAGAAGTTCGTTTATATCTTGTTCCTGCGGTTGTGAATTATAGCTGAAATTGTTCATTTTACAGGTGTTTCGATGATAAGAGACTGCAATTGGTTATGATTCGTGATTTTCTGTATGTCGAGAAGGGCTATTGTGCGGTTGAGCATCAGTTTGTACATGCGCTCCATACTTTTAAGGTATTCGTTGTATTCCTCAAGGCGCAAGATGTAGTTGTAGCCATTGGGTTGATTGAGATAGGCATTTCTGCGCAGTTCAACGAATTTGCCCAGTTGCTTTATGTGGAATGCTTCTGTGCGTATGGCCTTGTTTATCCGGTTTATGCGGTCGAGGCGCAGACGACAGTATGCTTTCATCTGTTCGCCCAGTGCTTCCCTGCCTTCTGCCACTATCTGTTTTTCTACCTCGAGTGCTCTGCGCTTTGGAGCAGACTCGTCGTAGAGAGGGAATGTGAATTTCACCCCTAGGTCTATATTGGTAGATGGTGATGCGTTGTCGCGCAGATATGTCGAGGCACGAAGGAACGGTGACAGACGCATTTGGTGTCCGTAGTTGGTGAGTCGCTTCTCTGTGTCCAGCAGGTTCTCTTCTACATAGCTGGCACGCAGGTCGGGGTTGTACTGGTCAAGTTCTTCGAACAGACGTACCGAATCGACGGCAACGATAGTAGGGTTGAGCAGATAGAGAGGCTCGTTCTCCACATCTTTTATGTCGTAGGTCTGGGCAAGCGTATATTCAAGCTGCATCTTGTCGTTGATGTTCTCGAGCAGTTTCTCGTTGCTAACCTTATCCTGCTCCAACGTGTACTGGTAGGCTTGGTTGAGGATATCGACATTCTTCAGTTCGTTGTACAGAACGATGGCAATGTAATAGTTGTATTCCAGTGTCATCAGGTTCTCTGCTGCCTCATATACGGCTTTGTTCTTATCTTTGCTTGCCTTGATGTGTTCCAGTTCGTTAGCATAGCGTATCTTTGCAATACCCTGTTTGCGCTGGTAGAATGCGCTGTTGAAGAAGTTCCAACCTATCTCTGCCTGGAATTTTGCGAAGTAGGAAGAGTAGGGGTCGTCATCATCGTGTGATATGGATGTTGCTTTGTCCAGACGTCCGTATGCCTGTCCTGTCAGTTCCAGACCTGTGCGGCGTTTGAATGACTTTGTTTCCCATTCTCCTTTCTCTGTATATAAGGAATCGAGGGTTGCATCTGGAGCCAGGGCATCTGCGCCTAGTGTCAGGTTGGGAGCTTTCACTATGACGGTATTCTTCAGCAGTTCGTCCATTTCGTTGAAACGCTGTTCAAACTGCTTCAGCACATCACGATTCTGCAGGTTCTCATATACAAGCATTTTGACTGGCACAGTGGTGGTGTCGGTCTGAGCGATAACTCTTACAGCGAAGAGTGAAAATAATATTATATATAATGTGATATGCTTGTGCAGTGTTATCAAGGCAGAGATTCGCTATTTAGAAACTATGGGAATGCCCCTAAAGACATTCCCATAGTTGTGATTGTATCTAATTAGTTCAGTCCCGAAACGTCGTAAATCTGCAGACCGTACATACCGTAAGCTACGTATGCTTTGCCGTTGCGAACCTTTACGAAGTTAGCTGACTGCTTTGAGTCGTCAGTTGTGATGACACCATTGTAACGGTTGTTACCTGTGCCTGAGTAAGTGTAACGCTTAACTGTCTTGTTGTAAACAACTTCGTTGTCAGTATAGGTTACGTTCTTGTCGAGAACTACGAGTCCAAGACCACTTGCTACGTAGATGTACTTGTCGTCAACGTCAACACCGTTAGCAGACTTCTTCGAACCACCTACGCGGTTGCCGTTGTAGTCGTAAACTTCCAGACCGTTGTTACCACGGCAAACGTAAATCTTAGTGCCGTCGCCAACTACTACGTTCTTACCATCCTCTGGATAGAGTGATCCTACGTTGAACGTACGTACCATCTCCATCTTCTGGTTGTATATAGTAACTTTACCTTCGTTTACATTGTTCAGGGTAATGATGTATGTGCCGTCGTTGTAGATATACTTACCTGCGAATGCCTCACCGCTAACAATGGCTTTCTTCTCCTGATTGCTGAAGTCATCAAGAGCAAACTTGTTGATACCACCGTTGTTGAAACCGGAGATTGTGATAGCTTCACCGTTGTTGATGATACTGCCGTTTGCAGACGAACCAGTCAGGTTGACACGTACGTTAGTTGCTTCGTATTCGCTCTCGTTGATAGTGCCGTCAGCATTGAGCACGATTTCGTGCATTGCTGCACCAACCTTCTTGCTTGTGCCAGCGAGGTAGAGTTTGCCGTTGTAATATACTACGTGATTGTACTTATGCTCGTTCTGGATAAGAGTCTGGTCGAAGAGGTATGTTGATGGGTCGCCGTAGTTGTTGGTGTTGATTACGTCGATGATACCACCCCAGTCGTTTATGCCGTCAACTGATACGCTAGTACCATCAGCATTTGTGACGTACATGTTTGTACCGTTACCGCCGTTGCCGTCACCAATGTTAGAGTGCCAGCAGAGGTAGAGTTCGCCGTTAGGACCGAAGTCGAGAGCTGTAGCTGAGTATTTGTGTACTGGAGGAACGATTACTACATCAGGAGTGTTGTCGTCCTGTGGATCAGGGTTACCGCTATTGTAGTTGAAACCAGGAGCACAATCTGTCGGAGCCATTGAGAAGAGAGCCAAGTCGTCATCTTCTACATATACACCTGGCTGCAAAGTGAGGTTTGACTTTAACAACTCGTTCTGCAACTGGTGGTTGTTGCCTACGTTGTAGAACTTATCAGCTACGAGAGCCAGTTCTGAACCAGTCTCAGGCAGTTCTACGCGATATGACTTGAGGTCCTGAGTAATACCGTCGCCTGTGTTGTTAGCAATGATATTTGCTTTCAGCACACCTCTTGTATTGCTACCAAGAAGTATCAGAGCTGCATCGTTGCCATTGTTTTCGTTCTCGTAAACGTTAGCAACTTCAACCATTCCACCGTCAGAGAGGTAAATCTTGCTACCTGCACAAGCATATACATCGCCAGCTGACAGGTAGTTAATCCATGCTCTTGAATTGTTAGAGTCGATGTTGAAGAGTCCAGGAGTAATAACCTTACATCCTGCAGCAAACTTAGTGTAAGCCTGAAGTGAGATGTTTGGAGCTTCTACAGCACCCTGTACTACGAGTGTGCCTTCAACATGCAGGTCTGTATTGAGAGTAAGGTCACCACCTACATATGCCTTAGCACCTGTCTCAACCCAGAAGTTCTTGCTTTCAACAACGTCTCCACCAACGTAGATGCCTGCGTTGTTAATGCGAACGTCAATGTTTTCGCCCAGGTCGAGGTCTCCGTAGTTGTAGAAGAATCCTGTTGCTCCCTGTACATAGAATTCATTTTTGGAATTCTGACAGTTTACAGTTCCGTAGTTGTACAGATTGAACTGCATAGGAAGATCGGTGTTGTAGTTCAATGTACCGCCAGGAAGCACGTAAATCTTTGCAGGAACGTTAGCTCCTACGCTGCCATTCCATGCTGAAGTACCCCAGTGGTTGCCAAGGTCAAGAGTACCCTGAACGTAGAACTCTTCGCCGTTGAGGCCGAGGTTGTTTCCGTCATAAGTTTGTCCTGCTGGGACGTAATATTTTTTGTAATTGTCATTACCTAAAGTCCATCCCTGAACGCCAATCAATGAATGTGCGTCACTTGGAACTTCAGGAGCTTCTGCCATCTGAGATGTAACTCCCAGTTCGGTAATCAGGTTGTTAGATACGGCTTTTGTCGTACCGCTGATGTACTCTTCATAGCTGATAATACGGCTGCCGCTCTGTACAAATGCATAATCAACAGTAGCCAGAGCGTCTGATTCAGGAGCTTGTTCTTCAAGATTGTCGTTCTTTGTACAAGCTGCCATTACAAGTGCGATAGCACCAAATAACCAGATTTTTTTCATAATTCTGTGATAGATTTAGAATAGTTTATTGATATAATTTCGAAATTTTATGTGCAAATGTACATTATTATATATAAAGACAGAACCACGGCAAGTGAGAAAAATGCCGAACAACACAAAAAAATAACGTAAAAAGGATGAAAACGGATATTTATAGGTTGAAAAATCCTTTCGATATATCGTCGGGTGCCTTGTCGTTATAAAGAATTATATTGGTGCTCCTTTATCTTCAGGAGAATCCTCCTTTTCCAAAATGTAGCGCTTGTAATATGATATCAGGATTGTAGTAAGTGGGAGCGCTATGATGAGTCCGATGAAACCAAGGAGAGAGCCCCATACCGACAGGCTGAGAAGGATGACGGCAGCGTTGAGTCCCATCACGTGACCCATCACTTTCGGTACTATGATTGTGTCTTGTATGGTCTGTACGACAGCAAATACTGCAACGGCTCCCAGGAATATCCACCAGAAACTCTCGCCTGTATCGTGGGCTTTCAAGAGTGAGAGCATGAGCGCAGGTACGAATCCGAGAGTTTGCAGGTAAGGTACGAGGTTGAGGAATCCGATGAAGAGTCCGAGTGGTATAGCTAATGGGAAGTCAATGATTACGAAGCCGATAGCGAACAGAATGCCTACTATCAGAGCTACCAGACTTTGTCCACGGAAGTAGCTTGCCATACCACTTTCCACATCTTTGAAAATACCCGATACGATACCCTTTTGTGTGTGAGGAATCATGTCGAAAAAGCCTTTGCTCAGCTTTTCGTAGTCCATAAGAATGAAGAACAAATAGAGGATTCCAATCAGCGAGGCAATAAATCCGATAAGAGCTGTGACAGATCCGTACATGATTTTGATTAAGGGGTTTAATCCCTGCTCCACGAATGCTGATATATCACTCACACTCAGAGCGTTGACAATCTTGTCCAAGTCGATGGAGTTCTTTAGAAAATTCTGTATCTCTCCCGATATGTAACCTACCTTCTCGTCTGTTGAGAGGTAATCAACAATCAGAACCTTCAGTCTTGTCACTTCGCTTATTACAGGTGGAATAAAAAGGAAACATGCTCCGACGATTATTCCTATAATGACCAGCAGGGTGACGATAATGCTCACGACCCTGTTCTTCAGTTTGCATTTATACTGGAAAAAACATACGATGGGGTAGAGCAGGTAGGCTACGAGCCAAGCTACGAAAAACGGTATCAGTACACTACTCAGTTTGCGCATCAGAATATATACTACAACCACGGCTGCCACAGCCAACGAGGCGCGTATAAAGCGGTCGAAAGTGATTTCTTTGGTCATCATACGAACATATTTTTTGCAAAATTAGATGATTTAAAATTAAAAATATCAAAAAAACCGATAAAAAATCCTATTTCTTTTGTCATATACCAACATTGGCGTAACTTCGCACTATGTTATATGTTGTACCCACACCCGTAGGGAACATGGAAGATATGACAATGAGAGCTGTCCGCGTTCTTAAGGAAGCAGACCTGATTCTCGCAGAGGATACTCGCACATCCGGTATCTTACTTTCCCACTATGACATTCACACCCCTGTTCTGTCTCATCATAAATATAATGAGCATGAGAGTGTGGAAGAATATACCTCACGACTTCTTTCGGGTACGAATATAGCCATTATAAGTGATGCCGGCACTCCTGGCATCAGTGACCCAGGTTTTCTTCTTGTACGCGAAGCGGTGAAGCATGGCATTGAGGTTCAGACCCTCCCAGGAGCCACTGCATTCGTTCCTGCTCTAGTCAGCAGCGGACTGCCCTGCGACCATTTTATATTCGAGGGATTCCTTCCGCAGAAGAAAGGGCGGCAGACCCGATTACAATTCTATAAGGATGAGCAGCGTACTGTCATCTTCTACGAGTCACCGCGTCGCCTGTTGAAGACACTGGAGCAGTTCATCGAAGTATTCGGTCCAGAACGTCAGGTATGCGTGTCGAGAGAGATATCCAAAGTGCACGAAACCCATGTGCGTGGCACGCTTAGTGAGGTGACAGACCACTTCCGTCAGCACGAACCGTTGGGTGAGATAGTGATTATACTTGGAGGATGCCCCAATTCCGTGTACGATGTACCATGTTCAATTAACAATTATGACCCATCATCAATGGTTAATGAACTCATAATGGGAAAAGCAAAGTCAAAAAACAAATATAAAAAATCTTAGATTATGAAGAAAGTATTATTTCTTGCAGCCATCTGTGCTGCTGTGCTCACCGCATGTGGTGGTAAAGGAAAGTCTGACCAGGCAAATTCCGAAATCGATTCCCTTCAGAACCTTGTCAACGAGAAAAATGAAGTAATTAACGATATGGCTGAGGCCATAAATGAGATTCAGGCTGGTTTCCAGCAGATAAACGAAGCCGAAGAACGTGTCAATATGTTGTCACAGTCGGCTGAGAGAAACAGCAATGTTGACAATATACGCGAGAACATGCAGTTTATTCAGGAAACCATGGAAGCGCAGCGTCAGAAGATTGCTGACCTTGAAGCAAAGTTCAAAGCTGGTTCCCAGCAGAATAGCAAACTACAGAACTTGATTGCCGGACTCAACAAGCAACTCGAAGAAAAGGCTCAAGCTATCGAAGCTCTGACTGCTCAGTTGGCAGAGAAGGACGTGCAGATTGCAGCTCTCAACGAGAATGTAAAGACCCTCTCGGCCGAGAATACAGCCGTAAAACAACAGAATGACGAAACCAAGCAGGTCGTAAAGAAGCAGGATGCAGAACTCAATGCCGCATGGTACGTATTCGGCACAAAAAAAGAACTGAAAGAACAGAAGATCCTCCAGAACGGCGATGTGCTCAAGGGCGATTACAATAAGGAATATCTGACAAAGATTGACATCCGCACCACCCGTGTCATTCCTCTCAACTCTAAGTCGGCAAAGATACTTACAACACATCCTACTGAATCCTACAAACTTATGAAGGACTCCAAGGGTGAATATACACTTTGCATCTCTGATAACGTGGCATTCTGGAGCATAAGCAAATACCTAGTCATTCAAGTGAAATAAATGCGTAAAGTCCTTTATACTCTTCTGCTTCTGACTTTGGGATTTACCCAAAGTCGGGCAGATGATTGGGAGCCAATAGGGACGTGGCCTTTCGAATACAAAACCTTTCAGGTAGCAACTGTCTATTCGGGTGTGTTCAAGATTACGAAGACGCAGACGCCCTGCAATATTCACTTGGGCAAGCAAACCCTTTGGTATGTGCAGAACGATACCTTGATGGAGGCTGTGACAGGTAGCATTCTGCGTGTCGAGTTCAATAACGGTGACGTCTTCATTCCCGTCGGTGGTGGTTCGTGTATGGGGAAAATCGTTGTAGAGGATACATTGGGAGGAAAAGTGGCACGTGTCATTCAAGTTCGTATAGTAGATCAAAACAAAGTAGATGAACGTGCAGTGGCTCTGATGAACATGACTCAGAACTTGCAACAGTCAAATTTGAATCTCGGTTCGTGGGGTGCTAATCTCTCTGACATCAATTCCGTCGGCAATCCCGAAGAATTGCCCATCCCTCTCACCAACGTATTCTTTTTTCAGTACAAGGGCGAGATATTCGAAGCTACAGAAAAGCAGATACTTTCGCGTATCCGCCCCGATCGTAAGCGTGAATACCGCAACTTTACCCGCGAGGCGGAAATCATCTCGCAGAATCTTTCCAGTATGCTGAAGGTGTGGAACACCTTTTTCGTCCACTACGACCAACCACAGAGGGTTAAGAAGTAAATGTTTTTTTGTCAAATATAAAATTCTTTGTACCTTTGCGCCCACAAAGAAAATAGAGATGAAAAAACTTATCAGTATGTCACTGATTTCGCTGCTTCTCGTTTCCTGCTTTAAGGAGGAACCGAGCAATTCGGAGTGCGACATCATTGATGCATGGGTAGAGGGAGAGGAATTGAAGGCGTTCTTCTATAATGAAGCTGATATGCATATAAATAATATTCCTTCAGGTGACCAGAAGATTGTGTTTACAGTACGTTCCGTAAACGGCCTGCCTCCAATAGCTCTGCACATGAATATGACACCGGGTGCGATCTCGAATCCTGCCAACGGTTCTGTACAGGACTTCAGCAAAGGTCCTGTTGTCTATACAGTTACCTCTGAAGATGGGCAGTGGCAACGCCAATATACAGTCAGTTTTACAAAACCAGTCACACCTCCTATAGTAGAGCATAAGATGAAGTTCGATTTCGAGCATTATAAGCTTGACGATGCCAACAACAAATACTATATGTGGTATGAGGTGGCTGCCGACGGTACTCCGAACGAGCAGGTATGGGCATCGGGAAATGCAGGATTCATCATTGCCAAGCCTAACGCCGTGGCCGATGCCTACCCGACGATACCCGACGTAAACGGCTACGAGGGCAGTTGTGTACGATTGACGACTCGTGACACTGGCAATTGGGGTAAGACTTTCAAAAAGCCTATTGCTGCCGGTAATCTGTTCTTCGGTGAGTTCGATAGTCAGTATGCCATCACAAAAACTCTCTGGACTACGAAGATGGGTATTCCGTTCACGGAAGAACCTCTGAAGGTGACAGGCTACTATAAATTCAAGGCAGGTTCTGAATTCACTGATAAGAACAAAAATGTAGTACCTGGAAAGGTTGATGAGCCAAACATCTATTCAGTACTCTACCGCAACCAGAATGCAGCCGGAGAAAAGGTGGTTCTGCATGGCGACGATGTATTGACCAGTGACCTGATAGTAAGCATCGCCCAGGTGGCATCATTACCAGAGACAGACGACTGGAAACCTTTTGAGATGGTTTTCGTTAATAAGGCACCAATCGATGCGACGATATTGGCAGATCGCGGCTATAACCTTGCGCTGGTGTTCTCATCGAGCAAGACGGGCGACACATTCGAGGGAGCTGTGGGCAGTACCCTGTGTGTGGACAAGGTTGAGATAACATTAAAGAAGTAACGCAAAACACATGAGACAGGTAATAAGATGTATAATGCTGATTGCGGCACTGCTGCCGACTCTGTCCCTATCGGCTGCTGACGGCTCAAACTCTCAGGATGAAAGCAGGCTTAGGGAATGGCAGTTAAAAGTACGTGTCGGCTACAATATAGGAGGTACAGCTCCTTTGGGCATTCCCTCTACAATACGCAGTTTTGAGTCGTATCATCTTACTCCGAGTTTTATGGCAGGAGGCGATGTCATGATACCATTCAAGAAAAGATGGGGAGTGCTGGCAGGCCTGTATATCGAGAACAAAGGTATGGACTGTGAAGTGACGACGAAGGGTTACCGTATGAAACTGAAGATGGAGGATGATGAACTCGACGGATTATACACGGGTCATGTGCGTCAGAAGGTGCGTCAGTGGATGTTCACTGTACCTGTACAGCTCACTTTCCAACTGAACCGCTCGTTGATGTTCAGGGCTGGTCCTTACTTGTCGCTTCTTTTCAACAAGTACTTTGGAGGTATCGCTTTCGACGGCTATCTGCGCAAAGACGACCCTACAGGACCGAAGGTGGTGATGGGTACGGAGGAGAACCAGTGGGCTACCTACGACTTCCCCGATGAGATGCGCACTTTACAGTTCGGACTTGCCGTCGGTGCTGATTGGCAGTTCTACCGTCGCTTCGGACTGTCCGTAAACCTCTGCTGGGGACTGACTGGCGTAATGAAGGGAGACTTCAAGACTGTAGAACAGACGCTCTATCCTATCTACGGACAGATAGGATTCTCATATAGAATAAGATAATAGTACTGCGAGTTTTTAATGACAAAATAAGAACATGTTTTATAAAAAGATTGATATGAAGAAAATTTTTACCTTAGCATTAATTACTTTCGTAGCCATAGTGGCACGAGCAACAGACTACAATGAACCCATCGTGGTGACGGTCAACGGTGAAACATCCGAACAGTCGGGAGTAATCTCAGTTGTTGAGAACGGTGATATGTACGACCTGACAATGAAGAATTTTATGCTTGCAAGCGAAGACGGCCCGATGGGTGTTGGTAACGTCACTATGACGGGTATTGTACCGATTAACCTTGGTGATGTTTCTATCCTTCAGATATCTCAGGTTGTTACTATCACTCCGGGTGACGACCCCAGTGTCCCTTTCTGGATGGCTGATTTTTTACCTCCTGTACCTGTGAACATGATAGGTAAAATAGAGAACGGTCATCTGCGTTGCTACATTTATATTGACATGATGGAATCGATAGAACAGATTATCAATGTGACTATCGGAAAGGGTTATCAGCTTCCGAACCAGAGTTTTGAGAACTGGCATCAGTCTTCGGGTACTTATGTTGAGCCCAATGGTTGGCATTCTTTCGAGAGCGCAACAGGTAGTTTGGCTTCTATGGCAGGTCATCATATCCAAACATCGGAAGATGCCCATTCAGGTTCGCTCAGCGCACAGGTTTACTCTACCAGTATATTTGGTGTAGTGGCAAACGGTACGATGACTACCGGTCGTCTGAATGCCGGAAGTATGACTGCATCAGATGTTAGTAACCATGCTTATGCAGACGTGAGCAATACAGATGTTGACGGCAACGGTGATCCTTTTTACACACCTATGTATTCTTGTCCTGACTCACTTGTGCTCTGGGTGAAATTCAAGCAAGGCAAAGCAAACGCTAATTATCCTTATGCCACTGTCAGTGCTGTAATTACTGATGGCTCATACTATCAAGATCCGGAAGACAAGACATACACCAATGTAGTGGCAAAGGCAAAGAACAATAAGATAGTTCAGACTGACGGCGAATGGGTACGCCTGTCGATGCCTTTCGAATATACGGATAATGACGTTGAGCCAGCTGCTATCCTCATCACTGCATCTACCAATGCTACACCAGGTAAGGGAAGCGGAGGTGACCAACTGACAGTTGATGACATTGAGTTAATCTACAATGCTAAACTGACTTCTTTGAAAGTGAACGGAGAGAGTGTTCCTAACTTCGATAGCGACACCTACGACTATGAGATTGAAGTGGAGGAGGAAGTAACTTCAGAAAACTTAGAGGTTGTTGCCGACGGAAAGACAGCACTTGTCAGGACACTGATAGAAGACAAGGAAAACGGTCAGGAAATCACAGTCACCGTATATAGCGGTGATATGAGTCAGTCGAACATCTACACTGTCAAGGCTAACAGGGCAACGGCAATTACTGATGTCACTAACCACACGAAACCATTCGGTGCTATCTACAACTTGAATGGTCAGCGCGTACTGACACCTCAAAGAGGTTTCTACATTGCCGACGGTGTAAAATTCTATGTAAAGTAACAGCTATTCAGTATTCATGGAAAAGGGCAGCTCCGCTGATGCGGAACCGCCCTTTTTCGTTGGAGCCATTATTTATTATTACACCCAGCCGAGGGCAGAGGCGCCGAGTACGGCTGCGTTCTTGTCCATAAGGCTACTGATGACGAATTTTGCTTTGTTACGGAAGAGTGGCATTACATTCTTCTTGTAAGCTTCCTCGATGGGTTTCATTATGAGGTCGCCGGACTTGCAAAGCCCACCGAAGAAGACAAAGGCTTCAGGGCTGGAAAATGCAGTGAAGTCGGCACATGCCCATCCGAGTATTGTGCCTGTGAAATCAAATATCTCTTTTGCGATTTCATCGCCCTTTTGAGCAGCAAGGAAAACATCGAGTGATTCGATTTTGTCGGCTGGTTTGTTGCGTAGAAGGGATGGGCGGGTAGTCTTCTGAAGGAACTCACGGGCTGTACGTGCTACACCTGTGGCAGAGCAGTAAGTTTCAAGACAGCCGCGAAGTCCGCAACCGCAGACACGGGCATCTTCGGAACGATCCATGCAGATATGTCCCAGTTCGCCGGCAAAACCGTCGTGACCATAGACTAGTTCACCGTTTACGATGATGCCTGCGCCCACACCTGTACCGAGTGTAAGCATGATGAAATTCTTCATTCCTTTGGCTACTCCGTAAAGCTTCTCACCCATTGCAGCCGCGTTGGCATCGTTGGTCATTCGAACAGGGATACCCAGTTCACGGATGAACATTTCGGCAAGTGGTACGATTCCATTGTGTGCCCAAGGGATATTGGGGGCAAATTCGATGGTACCTGAATAGTAATTTGCGTTTGGTGCTCCGATGCCAATACCTTGAATATTGTCTATTCCACCGATGGGTTCGACTATTTTATTAATGCATTCTACACCAGCATTAACGAATTCTGCTGCACTTTTGTATTTCCCTGTTTTGATACTGCCTTCCTGTATGATGTTACCTGTTGCGTCAACAACTCCGAACACAGTGTTTGTACCTCCTAGGTCGACTCCAATTACGTATGGTTTCATAAATTTTATGTATTATAATGTATTTTATTTGTCAGAAGCGCTGCAAAGTTAAAATTATTCTTTTTTATAACAAATAAAATCCGTAATTTTGCAGCGTTTTTAGTATTAAGGTAATGATAAGTATTCTAAGCATACTACTTTTAAAATCAACAATTCTCACCGGTCATGAGTTCTTTGGACTGGATTTCTACAGCACTTTTCAAGAGTGGATGCAGCAGGTTGGCATCCTGGATGAGGTGATGAAGGGTTTCATTATCGGTATAATCGTTTCGGCTCCTATGGGTCCGGTAGGTATTCTGACTGTGCAGCGGACGCTGAACAAGGGACGTAGAGAAGGCCTGGCAACGGGAATAGGTGCGGCTGGAAGTGATTTCCTGTATGCTATCATTACGGGTTATGGTATGTCGTTTGTGGTGGATATTATCGAGAATCCTGCAATTGCGCTCATTATCAAGATTGTAGGTAGTGTGTTGCTGTTCGGATTTGGTGTATATACGTTCCGTTCGATGCCGAGCAATAAGAAAATCATAGACAATATCCCAACTCCTACGGAGGCAAACGATATCCGTTCGTTCATAATCTCGGGTTTTGCTGTAACGGTAAGCAATCCGCTTATCATTTTCATGTTCCTTGCTTTGTTCGGTCAGTTTACGTTTATCTTGACTGACAATCTCATACCTCAGATTATGGGTTATCTTGCGATTATCGGAGGTGCTTTATTCTGGTGGTTTAGCCTGACTTGGCTGATTGACAAAGTGAGAGCACGCTTCACGACGAAGGTGCTTTGGTGGATTAACCGTATTATCGGGACGATTGTGATGGTGGTCAGTGGGCTTATGATTGTCTATACGGTGACAGGACACGCGATACCATTTAAACTTTGATTCTAAGAGGATGTATATATCTGAACAATTAAGAAAAAAAAATATAGCTGAGTACCTTCTTTATATGTGGCAGGTGGAGGATGTGATACGTGCTTACAGACTTGATATCGATGAGATTTCAGAGAAGTATATTCCACGTTTCCAACTTGAACCGGAGAAGGCTGTTGAGCTGATTAACTGGTATGAAAACCTCATTACGATGATGTATGACGAGGGGGTAGAGGAGAGCGGACATTTGCAGATAAACAGGAATGTTGTGATTCTGCTGAACGACTTACACTTACAACTACTTAAGTCACCAAAGTATCCGTTCTATTCGGCACAGTATTACAAGGCACTGCCGTTCATCGTAGAACTTCGACAGGCCAAGAAGAACAAAGGTGAAAAGGAGAAGAGCGAAATAGAGACTTGTTTCGATGCTCTGTATCTGGTGATGCTGATGAGGGCACAGAAGAAAGAGGTAGCGGCAGAGACGACAACCGCAATCGATAACATATCAAAGTTGCTTGCTATGCTTTCTGAATATTATAAACAGGACAAAAACAACGAATTAGAACTATGAATATCCTTATTACAGGCTGTAACGGTCAGTTGGGTAACGAGATGCAGTTGCTTGCAAAGCAGAATCCGCAGCATAAGTATTTCCTGACGGATGTAGTGATACCAGAAGGTGTGAACGCATCGGTTTTGGACATCACGAAGAAGGATGATGTAGAAGATTTCGTTGGAAAGAACGGCATCGACTGTATCGTCAATTGTGCGGCGTTTACTGCCGTTGATAAGGCAGAAGAGGCTACGGAACTTTGTCGACTGCTCAACAGCGATGCTCCCGGTATTCTGGCCGAGGCTGTGGGAAAGTGCGGAGGCTGCATTATTCAGATAAGTACGGATTATGTTTTTGATGGAACAGGGCATACCCCTTATGCCGAGGATGCTCCGACTTGTCCGAATTCTGTTTACGGGACGACGAAGTTGGACGGAGAGAAGGCTGTCATGGCCGCATGTAAGAATTATATGATTATTCGTACGGCATGGTTGTACTCTACGTTTGGCAATAATTTCGTAAAGACTATGATTCGTCTAGGAAAGGAGAAACCGTCGCTCGGCGTCATCTTCGACCAGATAGGTACTCCAACATATGCACGCGACCTGGCAGTCGCTATCATGACTGCCATAAACAAGGGTGTGGTTCCAGGAGTTTATCACTTCTCGAACGAGGGTGTGATATCATGGTATGATTTTACAAAGGCAATCCATCGCATTGCAGGTATAACAACATGTGACGTCAGACCTCTTCATACGAGCGAATACCCGACTCCTGCAGCCCGTCCCCATTTCAGCGTATTGGACAAGACAAAGATTAAACAGACTTATGGGATAGATATTCCTTACTGGGAGGACAGTTTGAGAGAATGCATTGAAAGATTAAAATAGCTTATCGCTTACAGAATAAAAAGGTTAATGGTTTAAGACAAATGAAAGATACTGCAATATTGTTGTTTCATTGCCCAGACAGATTGGGTATTGTGACGGAGATTACAAAGTTCATTACAGATAATAATGGTAACATTGTGTATCTTGACCAGTATGTGGACAAGATAGATCATATGTTCTTTATGCGTGTGGAATGGGAACTGGAGAACTTCCTTATTCCTTCGGACAAAATTTCGGAATATTTCGAGACTTTGTATTGCAAGCGCTTCGATATCAGTTTCCACTTGTACTTCGGCAATATGAAGCCTAGGATGGCTATATTCGTCAGCAAGATGTCGCATTGTCTGTATGACTTGCTGGCACGATATAAAGCTGGAGAGTTGAACGTTGAGATTCCGTGTATTATCAGTAATCACGAGGATCTGCGTTATGTGGCTGAACAGTTTGACATTCCTTATTATATGTGGAGCATAAACAAGGACTGGTCAAACAAGCAGGAGGTGGAGGCTGCCGAGATGCAGACTTTGAAAGATCTGAAGGTCAACTTCATCGTTCTTGCACGATATATGCAGATTATAAGCGACGAGATGATTGCATCTTATCCGAACAGGATAATAAATATACACCACTCGTTCCTGCCGGCATTCGTAGGTGCGAAACCATATCACCAGGCTTATCAGAGAGGTGTGAAGATTATCGGTGCAACAAGCCATTACGTAACGGCAGAACTGGATGCGGGTCCTATCATTGAGCAGGACGTTGTTCGCATTACTCATAAGGATACTCCGGAGAGTCTAGTGTTGAAAGGTAAGGATTTGGAAAAGATTGTGCTTTCACGTGCCGTGGAGAAGCATATAGACCGTAAGGTACTGACATACAAGAATAAGACAATTATTTTTAGTTAAAAAGGGAAAAAGATAAAGATATGCAGGATATTAGAAACATTGCAATCATTGCTCACGTTGACCACGGTAAGACAACTCTAGTTGATAAGATGTTGTTGGCTGGCAACCTGTTCAGGGAGAACCAGCAGACTGGCGATCTGATACTTGACAATAATGAATTGGAACGTGAACGTGGTATAACGATTCTTTCGAAGAATGTATCAATAAACTATAAAGGTACAAAGATAAACGTGATAGACACTCCGGGACACTCTGATTTCGGAGGAGAGGTGGAACGAGTGCTGAATATGGCAGACGGATGTATATTGTTGGTAGATGCCTTCGAAGGTCCGATGCCTCAGACACGTTTTGTGCTTCAGAAAGCTCTGGAGATTGGTCTGAAACCAGTCGTTGTTGTGAACAAAGTGGACAAACCGAATTGTCGTCCTGAGGAAGTTTACGAGATGGTGTTTGACCTGATGTGTACGCTCAATGCTACAGAGGATCAACTGGATTTCCCCGTAGTGTATGGCTCGGCAAAGCAGGGGTGGATGGGACCGGACTTCAGAAAACCTACAAACGACATCACATATCTGCTTGACGTGATTCTGAAGACTATACCTGCTCCTGAGCAGTTAGATGGTACTCCACAGATGCTCATTACTTCGCTTGACTACTCGACTTATACCGGTCGTATAGCAGTAGGAAGGGTACACAGGGGAACTCTCAGTGCAGGACAGAATATCACGATAGTACATCGAAACGGTACGTCGGAGAAGACAAAAATAAAGGAGATACACACATTCGAAGGTATGGGTCATCGCTCTGCTGAGTCTGTATCCTCGGGTGATATATGTGCCATCATTGGTCTGTCTAACTTCGAGATAGGTGATACTATCTGTGACTTTGAACAGCCAGAGGCTCTACCTACAATCAGTATAGATGAGCCTACTATGTCGATGCTGTTTACGATAAACAATTCGCCTTTCTTCGGAAAGGAAGGTAAGTTCTGTACCAGCCGCCATATCGGTGAGCGTTTGCAGAAGGAACTGGAAAAGAACCTCGCGCTACGTGTAGAAAACAAGGAAGGAACTACAGACCAGTGGATTGTAAGCGGTCGTGGTGTACTTCACCTCTCAGTGCTTATCGAGACGATGCGTCGCGAGGGGTATGAGTTGCAGGTGGGACAACCACAGGTAATATATCGTGAGATAAACGGTGTGCATTGTGAACCTATCGAAGAATTGACAATCAACGTACCTGAGGACTTTGCAAGTAAGATGATTGATATGGTGACCCGTCGTAAGGGTGAGATGATTAGCATGGATGCCAGTGACGGACGTGTGAATATAGAATTTGAGATACCTTCGCGTGGTATCATTGGTCTGCGTACTAATGTACTTACAGCCAGTCAAGGTGAGGCTATCATGGCTCACCGCTTCAAGAACTATCAGCCGTTCAAAGGTGAGATGACTCGTCGTACGAACGGTTCGATGATAGCTATGGATTCGGGTACCGCCTTTGCATATGCCATCGACCACTTGCAGGATAGAGGTAAGTTCTTTATTTCTCCGCAGACTCAGGTGTATGCAGGTCAAGTGGTAGGAGAGCATGTGCATGAGAATGACCTTGTAGTCAATGTGACAAAAGCGAAGCAGCTGACCAATGTACGTGCTTCGGGTACAGATGAGAAGGCGCATATCATCCCGCCAGTAATCCTTTCGCTCGAAGAAGCGCTTGAGTATATCAAGGCAGACGAATATGTAGAAGTGACTCCAAAGTCGATGCGCATACGCAAGATAATACTCGACCACTTGGAACGTAAACGTGCAAATAAAACAGAAGAATAAAACTATAACCCTTTTTTATTAATTTTTTAATTCGTTTTTCTTATGAAGAAATTATTACTCGCAATCACATTGGTTGCATCTGCTATGTCAGCAAATGCTGAACAGGCATTGAAATTGGGTAATTTCACAGACAACTGGTATGTAGGTATCGGTGGTGGTGCAGCTACCACACTGCGTTTCAGAGAAATGTTCCCAATCAACTCAACCGCTACTGTCTTCTTGGGTAAGCAGGTAACTCCTGTTGTCGGACTCGAACTCGAAGGTACATTCTGGTTCGGTTCAAATGCTTATAATCCAGACAACATGGTTAGTTATCACTTCAACCAGACAGCTACTGGCGCTTACAAGACTATCGTTCGTGGTCATTATGTAGGTGTCAACGGAACCTTTAACCTCACAAACCTCTTCGCTGGTTATCAGGGCACTCCACGCTTCTTCGAAGTAGGTGCTGTTTTAGGTGTTGGTTGGATTCACACTTACGCTCCTGGCAAGCCTTTCAAGAAAGGTAACAAGGCAGGATTGAAGACCGGTCTTGACTTCCTCTTCAACCTCGGCGAATCTAAGGCTCACACAATCCGTCTTCAGCCAGCTATTGACTGGGATACTCAATGGAGTGGTGACAATGGTGTACAGAAGTTCCCACTTCGTTCTCGTTTCGCTCAGCTTCACATCACAGCTGCTTACGTTTACCACTTCGGCAACTCAAATGGTACTCACCACATCACAGTTTGTGACAAGAAGTATTCTCAGGACGAACTCGACGGTCGTCTGAACGCTCTCCGTGCTCAGGCAGATGCTGACATCGCAGCAAAGGATAAGGCTCTTGCAGAACTTCAGGCAGAACTGGATGCTGAAAAGGCTAAGGAGAAGACTGTCATCATAAACGAGACAAAGATTGAAAAGACTCAGCTTGCTCCGGTTGTAATCTTTAAAGTTGGTAGAAGTACAATCGATGCATCACAACAGCCATCTGTAGCAATGATTGCAACTTATATGAAGAACCATCCTACTGCAAAAGTTGCTATCAACGGTTATGCTTCTCCAGAGGGTAATCCGGAACTTAACCAGAAGCTTTCTGATGCACGTGCAAAGGCTGTTTACGATATGCTTGTTAAGACATACAAGATTTCTCCAGACCGTCTTTCTTACAGAGGACTCGGTGTAACAGACGAGCTCTTCGATGAGAACGATTGGAATCGTGTTGCTACATTCATCGAAGAAAGCAAGTAATACTCTGTTCTGACGTATTTATTTCCAAAATATCCCTCAGGCTTTAGAAGCTTGGGGGATTTTCGTTTCCCTATGATGTTACATCTGGCTTTTTTCTTACCTTTGCAACCATAAAGTTATTCCCTTATGAAACAAATTCTCTTTCTTTTGATGATGACACTTGTTTTTTCTGCCAAGGCAGAAGAGCGATGGGCTGAAATTATAACCAAGTCGGAAATGAAAAGATGTCCACGAGTATGTTATACTGATAGCAAGTCAAAACTGAAATGGAGCTATACGGGTGGACTGAAGGTGGGCGCTATGCTCGATGTGTATGAAGCCACCAAGGATGAGGAGATAGAAAAATATGTGATGCAATATGCTGATTCGTTTATTACTGCCGACGGTAATATAGTATCTTACAAACTTACGGAGTACAATATAGATATGATAAACTCCGGAAAGTGTCTGTTTCAGTTTTACCGCCTTACTGGAGATGAGCGTTTCAGGAAGGCTCTGTACCTGCTCCGTTCGCAGTTGGATACTCATCCGAGGAATGACGACGGCGGTTTTTGGCACAAGAAGATTTATCCCAATCAGGTATGGCTCGACGGAGTATATATGGCAACACCTTTCCTTGCTGAATATACTGCGACATTCGATGCTGAGAATAAAGCGGCTTATGCCGATGTGGTAAATCAGATATTGATGGCGGCCCGTCATAATTACGACCTGAAGACAGGACTTTTCCGTCATGCTTGTGACGTGAGCAGGCAGATGGGGTGGGCTGACCCTGAAACAGGACAGTCGCAGCATTGTTGGGGACGTGCCTTGGGATGGTATATGATGGCAATAGTCGATGCTTTGCCTTTTATACCACAGGAAACAGAAGGCAGAGACAGTGTTCTCGTCATATTGCAGACGATAGCCAAGGGCGTTGACAAGTATAAGGACAAGAAAACAGGACTATGGTATCAGGTAATGGATGAACCTCATCGTAAGGGCAATTATTTGGAGAGTTCGTGTTCGGCAATGTTCATCTATTCTTTGTTGAAAGCTGTAAGACTAGGCTATCTGCCAAAGAAATACAAAACTCTGGCTCAGCGTAGCTATCAGAGTTTCGTTGAGCATTTTATCTATTGGAGTATTGAGCAGACTGCGGACGGCTCGACAGAAAACCTGGCTAATATCGGTAGTTGCTGCGCTGTTGCGGGTCTGAGCAAGGACCGGCCGGGTACGTTCGACTATTATATAAATGAGAAGAAACAGGATAACGACCCGAAGGTAGTGGGACCGTTCATCAAGGCTTCGCTCGAAATGACTTATTAGATTATGGTTTTATATTGGATAATCATTGCCATTGTATTGGCAGAGTTCGCTTATAGTATCACACTCAGTATATTGAACAGGAAGGCAAGCCATCTTCCTATTCCAAAGTTGTTGAGTGGTATCTACGATGAGGCTGAGTATCGGAAGCAACAGGCTTATTCAAGGGAAAATTCGCGATTTGGAGTCATCTCCAATATCGTGGACACAGCTTTGCTGCTGGGACTGTTTGCCTTTGGTGGATTCTGTTGGATGGATGGTCTGGCACGGGATGTCAGTAACTCACCTATCATAATTGCCCTTGTCTTTTATTTCCTGTTCTTCGTCTTAGATTGGATAGTAGGCTTGCCGTTCTCAATATATGGTACATTCCATATAGAAGCGAAATACGGATTCAATCGCACTACACCCCGACTGTTTGTTCTCGATACAATCAAGGGGTTCTTTGTTTCGGTTCTGATTTACGGAGTGCTGTTAGGAGTCGTGGTGTGGATTTACGGACTTATGCCCAATTACTTCTGGATTGCAGCATGGGGTGTGGTATCAGTCCTCATGCTTATTCTGCAATATCTTTACAGCGATCTTATCGTTCCTCTTTTCAACAAGCAGACTCCGCTAGTCGAAAGTGAATTGCGTACGGCTATTGAGAGTTTTGCTAAGAGGGTAGGGTTTAAGTTGCAGAATATCTACGTTATCGACGGTGGCAAGCGCAGTTCGAAGGCAAATGCTTATTTCACGGGATTTGGTGCACGTAAGCGTATCGTTCTATATGATACCCTGATGGAACAACTCACAACTGAAGAGATAGTGGCTGTATTAGCTCATGAGATAGGTCATTATAAACATCGCCACATATTGAAAGACTTGGCATCGGCTTTACTTCTTAACCTTGCAATGTTCTATCTTTTCAGTCTTGTAATCGACAGCTATGAGATAGCAGCTGCTGCAGGTTGCAGCGAACCTTCGTTTCATATAAATATGACGGTGTTTATGTTGCTTTTCACGCCGATACAGATTATTACCTCGCTGATAAGTAATATCTTCTCGCGTAAACATGAGTGGGAGGCGGACGAGTTTGCGTGTCAGCATGGTATGGCTGCCGCTTTGTGTAGCGCGTTGAAGAAAATGTCGGCTAAAAGTCTGAGTAATCTTACTCCGCATCCTGTAGTTGTGTTTACGCAGTATTCGCATCCTACATTGCTTCAGCGGGTGGAGCATTTTACGGCATCGTTGCCTGATACACCTCCATCAGCCTGTTAGCCAAAGTAGTAGGATGGAATGTAAACATGGCGTATTCTCTACTGCCTTCTATCATGCGGTTTCTGAATGAGGTGTCCTGCAGGGCTTTCTCTATCTTGTCCTTGATATCTTCAGGTTCTGACGGATTTGCAAGTAAGGAATAGGGTCCGGCTGCTTCGGGCAGGCAACTGACATTACTGGTGACTACGGGGCATCCGCATAGCATTGCCTCTACGACTGGAAGTCCGAAACCTTCGTAGAACGACGGGTAGATGAAGAGTTGTGCGTTGGTATATAGTTGCTGCAATTCTTTTATCGTCAGGCTGCCAAGCCATTTGATGCTGTCTTGCATTCCATGCTGCTGAATATATGATTCGACCGTTTTTTTGTATTCACCTCCGTTGCCGACGATGTAAAGTGGCAGGTCTAAGTCCTTGGGTAGCAGTTCCATCGCCTTGACTATTCCAAGCAGGTTTTTGCGTGAATTGACTGACCCTACATACAGCATATAGGGTTCGCACTCTGTTTTTGGGATGGGGGTATAGAAGAGTGGGGCGACAGGCTGATAGACTACGTCAATCTTGTTTTCATCTACGTCGTAGAAGCGAACAATGTCATCTTTCGTGCATTTGCTGATTGCAATGATGCGGTCGGCATTGTTGACGGCATATTTCCATTTCAGGTCGTATAACTGACGGTCTGCCCAATGGTACATATCGGTAAATGTGCGGAATGCCACGTCGTGTATGGTCACCACACTTCTAGCTTTGCTATGTCTGATGCCGACAGGCAGTTCGTTGCTTAGTCCGTGGAAGAGGTCAATCTTGTCATGGTTGATGCAGGATGCCAGTTCGAACGTCCGCCATAGGCTTCCCCTGATAAGTCCTTTCGGTGTAATGGTATTACAGCCTTGTTTCTGCAGATAAGGAGCTGTGATGTTGTTTCTCTTTATCTTGGGTGTGTATAAGAAATAGTCATTCTCAGGGAATTCGTCCGTGAGAATGTCTATAGTGGTGCGGCTGTGATTGCCTAATCCTGTGAAGTTGTTATATAAACGTTTTGCGTCAAAGCCTATTCTCATTTCTGACCATAGAGAATTGGGTTGGTACTCGGATCGTTATACATCTTCATCTGCTTATATACCTTCATGTATTTGTTGCCAGCCTCGATATCGGCAATGAGTTGGTCTATTGCAGTTGAAAGGTCCTTCTGCTGTTCCAGAAGTACGTTCAGTTTCTGTTGGCACAAAGCCTTGTGTGCTGCGTCGGCATCCTCTCGCTCCACCTGCTCTTTCATGTGATAGATTTTCAGGGCTAGAATGCTCAGGCGGTCAATAGCCCATGCCGGACTTTCCGTGTTGATTGTGGCATCTTTCTTTGGCGTCAGTTTACCATAAAGAGTATAGAAGTAGGAGTCAATCATCTCTACGAGGTCTGTTCTGTCCTGATTACTCTTATCGATGCGGCGTTTCAGTTGCAAGGCATAGACAGGCTCGATATTCGGGTCGCGTATTATATCCTCCAGATGCCACTGTACGGTGTCTATCCAACATTTCGTATAGAGATATGCCTCTATGGCTCCTGCAGCAAACGGATTCTGCATCGGTTGGTCAATATCGTCTTTCAGGTGGTAGTCTTTTATCACCTGCTCGAAGATTGGCATTGCGTTTTGTGTGAAAGTCATATCGTATGGATTTAGTTAGTTCTTGAAAATCATATCAAAGCATTTGTTGGCAGCTCCGGCATTGCTGTTTATATATCTTCCGGCACGCTTGCCTGCTTCGTCAATTGTTGCGGGTTCGCTGATGAAACGATCCATAATATCTGCAAAAGTCTGACTGTCGCTGTATTCAAATGCTCCGCCGCATTGTTTCAGGTCTTGAGCCTCCTTGAATTTACGGTTGTTAGGACCGAACAATACAGGAATTCCATATACGGCTGCTTCTGGCACGTTATGTATGCCCACTCCGAATCCACCGCCTACGAGAGCCACCTTTGCGTATCGGTATATAGACGAGAGTTTTCCGAAGCAATCGACAATCAGGACTCTTTCATCGGTTACGTTTGCCGTACCACTCTCCAGTTCTGAGTATTTCACAGCTTTCATGCCGTTTGTCTCAAGCAGTTTGTTTATGCTTTTAAGGTGAACGGCACTCATTACGTGCGGTGCTATAATCAGTTTCCAGTCTTTATGTTGGGCAAGATATGGAATATAAATCTCCTCGTCTGGTCCCCACGACGAACCTGCGATGAAACACGGACTGTCGCCTACGAACTGTTCTACGAGTGGAAGTGGTGCTGCTGCATTCTTTATGTCGATGACGCGGTCAAGTCTTGTGTCACCCACAACAGTTACGCAGTCTATGCCGTGTTCGTTGAGTAGTTTCTTGCTTTCTTCGTTCTGTACGAACAGATGGTCGAATTGTTTCAATGGTCGCATGGTACCCCACCAGTGGAAGAAATATTGCTTAGCTCGGAATATGCTCGACACGCTATACAGTTTTACGCCTCTGCGTCTTGCTGCAGTCAGGTAGTTGAGCCAGAACTCATATTTTATAAATATTGCAATTTCGGGATGTGCCAGTCGGAGGAACAGATGTACGTTGGCTGGTGTGTCGAATGGCAAGTAGCATACTACGTCTGCCCCATGATAGTCTTTTCTTACTTCATAACCTGAAGGAGAAAAGAATGTCAGCAGTATCTTATACTCAGGATGTTCCTTTCTCAGTCGTTTCATCAACGGGCGTCCTTGTTCGAATTCACCGAGGCTTGCGGCGTGGAACCACACAACACGGTCGTCCGACTTGATTTCAGCATTCAGTCTGCGGAAAGTCTGCGGAATACCTTCAACAAGTTTGCGGACTTTCTTCGATACTATTGATGCCAGAATGACACACAACGCGTAGAAGTACAATCCTATGCTGTATAAAACTATCATCTTATCCGAGAGTCTCTATTGCGAATTTCATTCTTTTTATCACTTCTTCCTTGCCGAGGAATGCACTCAGTTCGTACATGTCAGGTCCCTGTCCTGTACCCACCAAAGCTACTCGCCACGGATTCCAAGGTTTGATGCCTGTCTGTTCAGCCCAAGGCTCAATGACTGCTTTCTGACTTTCTGCGCTGAAGTCGTCGATGCCTTCCAACACCTTCACCATCTCGGTCATCTCCTTGGCAGTACCTTCAGTCCAGTTCTTGCGTACGAATTTATCACCTTCCTTGTCGAACTCTGTAGGAGCGACGAAGAAGAACTTAGTCAGCGGCCACAGGTCGCTTGCAAAACTGATATTGCGTTTTTTCTTGTTGCCCAGTCCATCGGTATATTCTATCACCTTCATCTTCATCATTCTCACCACCTCAGCCTCCTGTTCAGCTGTAGCATTGATGCCAGCCTCCTTCAGTACCTTGTCGAATGCAGGGCACCATGCGCTGTCAGGCAACTGGAGCAGGTATTGGTGATTGAACCATGCAGCTTTCACGTAGTCAAACTTGGCTCCGTTCTTCGAGCATTTGCTCAAGTCGAACAGTTTCACCATTTCATCGAGACTCATAACCTCCTGGTCGTTACCCGGGTTCCATCCGAGCAGGGCGAGGAAGTTGATGACAGCCTCGGGCAGATAACCTTTCTCGCGGTATCCGCTGCTTATCTCGCCCGACTTAGGGTCGTGCCATTCCAATGGGAATACGGGGAATCCCAGTTTGTCGCCGTCTCTCTTCGACAGTTTGCCGTTGCCTACAGGTTTCAGCAGCAGCGGAAGGTGAGCGAAGCGCGGCATGGTGTCAGCCCATCCGAATGCCTCGTAAAGCAGTACATGAAGCGGAGCACTTGGCAACCACTCCTCACCTCGTATTACGTGTGTGACTTCCATCAGGTGGTCGTCAACGATATTTGCCAGATGGTATGTGGGCAGGTCGTCGGCACTCTTGTAGAGCACTTTATCGTCGAGGATGCTTGAGTTGATAGTGACTTCACCACGGATGATGTCATCGACTACGACGTCTCTTCCTGGTTCAATCTTGAATCGTACGACATATGGTGTGCCCTCGGCTACGAGCTTGTCAACTTCCTCCTTCGGCATGGTGAGTGAATTGCGCATCATGCCACGGGTCTTTGCGTCGTATTGGAAGTTCTCAATCTCTGCGCGTTTTGCGTCCAGTTCCTCAGGAGTGTCAAATGCAATATATGCCTTTCCGTTGTCGAGCAGTATCTTCACATATTCGCGATAGATGTCTCTGCGCTCGCTCTGACGGTATGGTCCGTGATTGCCTCCGAAGCTGACACCTTCGTCAAACTTCAGTCCCAACCACTTGAATGATTCTATGATGTATTCTTCTGCACCCGGCACGAAACGTGTCGAATCCGTATCTTCTATACGGAAGATGAAATCGCCTCCGTGCTGCTTGGCGAAGAGGTAGTTGTACAGGGCTGTACGTACTCCGCCTATATGAAGTGGTCCTGTCGGACTGGGCGCAAATCGTACCCTAACCTTTCTTTCTGTCATAATAAATCTTAAAATTCCTTGCAAAGATATGGAAAAGTGTTTACAAATCAAAATTTATCTTACGGAAAAATCCTAAAACATTACGCTCATCGAACCGCTCAGCATCAACTGCCCCAATCCCTTGCGCTCGGAATATTCCTGATTTTGGCGTATCGACTTGAATCTTACGTGGTTCATGCTGTAGTCAACGTTCAGTTTCCACGCTATATTGTTGCGGTAGGCGTAACCCACATTCGCTCCGATGCACCAGGTCATTCCCACCTTCTTGGCTACCTCCAGTTCGTCACCCAGGCGGAAACCACTAATCAGCAGTCTGCCTGTCGTTACCTTGCCGCCGATGGCGAAACGGGATGTGATGGGGTATTGCAGATAGGCTCCTGCCGATAGGGAGTAGATGCCCATATGGTCGCTGTACTTGTCGTAGCTGACTATGGGTGAAGCTACGTTGAACATCACTCCGGCTCCTACGTGCTTCGTGAAGAAATAGGCAAATTCGGCCTGGGCACCGATAGTCCTGCCAATGGTTATGTCGATACCTGCCACGTCCGTCTCGTGTTGTATCAGTCCGGCACCTATATTCAAGTTGAAGAAGTTTGGCGAAGCATAGAAGTTGTTTTTTTCTTCTTTGTTCTTGCGTAGCATTCCCTTGTCGCGGAATATGATATCGCCTAGAAAATAGCCTAAGTCAACGGAGAAAATGCCCAATCCAGCACCACACAACACGTCGCTTGCCCAATGGCGGTTGTTCATCACTCGCATCACTCCAGTCAGGGTAGCAACGCTATATCCAGCCACGCTGTACCATAGCGAGCGAGTCAGTCCGTATTCTTTGTGAAGGATAGTTGCCGAAGCAAAGGCTGTGGCAGTATGTCCCGAGGGAAACGAATTCGCTGACGAACCGTCAGGACGCATCTCCTTTATGGTATATTTCCCTGCATTCACCAAAGCGGCCATGATGGCATAAGAGAAGGCGCTGCTCACCAGATAGCGTCCCCATTTGTTGCGTCCCTCTACTCCGGCTGCCTTCAGGGCGAGTGAAAGAGCAAACGGAGAGTACTGGATATAATTGTCCCAACTGCTTTCATAGCCTGGAATGAATTTGTTTCTTGCTCCTCTGAAATCCTCTTTCCTCGACTTTATGATAAAGGATGAAACGATGAACGGCACAGGCACATAGCTGAACTCCCTCCAGTACGAAGTGGGCTGGGGCACAGGCGATGGCATGCTGTCAGGTTCCTCTGCTGACCAAAGGCTCACAGACGAAATCATACACATTATATATAATATGAGACGTTTCACTTGCTTCCGTTTCCAGCATAAAAGCCCTGCAAAATTAGCAAAATCTACCGTTATTTGGTGCAGAAGTTGTAAAAAGATGTAAAAACAACTCTCGAAAAGGACATTTCTGCTTTGCATTATTTCAAAAACATTTATATTTGCGCTGTAAACTCCAATCCGCAATATTATGGAAGATTTCTCTAACTGGTACGCTGCCTTGCCCTCTACACTTCAGTTGTTCTGGGGCTGTGCTTTGTTGAGTTCACTCGTGTTCCTTGTTCAGGCAGCGCTCACGCTTCTCGGCATGGATGGTGATTCCGATTTCGACCTCGATGCCTCGTCAAGTGGTGACACGATGGATCTCGGTGGCGGCCTGTCGCTTTTCTCCGTTCGTAGTTTTGTCAATTTCTTCGTCGGCTTCGGCTGGGCTGGAATCAGTTTCTACGACATCATTCCGCAGAAGGCCTTGCTCTATATCGTTGCGGCCATCGTAGGTTGTGGCTTCGTATGGCTCTACTTCTTCATCCGTCGTCAGGCTATGCGTCTGCAGTCCGACGGTTCCATAAAGGTGAAGAAATGTATCGGCTCCTACTGCGACGTCTATCTACGCATACCGGGCGAGAACGCAGGCACGGGTAAGGTGCAAATCAGTATCAACGGCTCCATCCACGAGATGGCTGCCATCACCTTCGGGCCTCTGCTTCCCAGCAATTCTCACGTTCGCGTGGTCGATGTCCTCGACAACGACGTTCTCGTAGTTGAGAAGGCATAAATTTCATTTCCTTATACCGCCCAATAACCCCAATTACCCCATTTCTCCCCCAATAAGCCCATTAACAAACCTTATTCAATATGGAATCAGCACTTATTTATCTCATCTTTGCGGTTTGGCATACTCGTCATGGCCATCATCAACCGCTATCGTCGTTGTCCGTCCGACAAGATTCTTGTCATCTACGGAACAACAGGTAACAAATCGGCAAAATGCGTACACGGAGGTGGACAGTTCGTTTGGCCTATCATTCAGGACTATGCCTACCTATCACTTACTCCTATAAGCATTGATGCCAACCTTACCAACGCCCTCTCGCGCCAGAACATACGTGTCGATGTGCCTTGCCGCTTCACCGTGGGCGTATCGACCGAACCTGAATGTATGGTGGCAGCAGCTGAACGTCTGCTCGGACTTACAGCAGGACAGATTCAGGAACTGGCTCGTGATATCCTTTTCGGACAGTTGCGTCTCGTCATCGCCACGATGTCAATCGAGGAACTCAATGCCGACCGCGACAAGTTCCTCGAAGCTATCTCGAGCAACGTCGAGGTGGAACTGAAGAAGATTGGTCTGCGTCTTATCAACGTAAACGTAACCGACATCAACGATGAGAGCGGCTATATTGAGGCTCTCGGACAGGAAGCAGCAGCTCGCGCTATCAACGAGGCAAAGGTTCGCGTAGCAGAACAGGAAAAGTTCGGTGAAATCGGTAAGGCTGAGGCAGATCGTGAGACTCGTATCCGTACGGCTGAGGCAAATGCTCAGGCTGTTCAGGGTGAGAACGAGGCTCGCGTACAGATTGCCAATTCCGATGCCGTACGTCGTGAACGCGAAGCCGAGGCACAGCGTCGTGCCACGGCAGCCGAGAAGGTGGCTCAGGCAAAGGCTCTCGAAGAGGCTTATTCAGCAGAGAAGGAAGCTGAAAACGCCCGTGGAGAACGTGAACGTGCTACTCAGTCGGCAAACGTCCTCGTAAGTCAGGAAATAGAGAAGAAACGTAAGATTATAGAGGCAGAGGCAGAAGCAGAGAAGATTCGTGTCAATGCGAAGGGTGAAGCCGACGCAGCATACGCTAAGATGGAAGCTGAGGCTCGTGGTCTCTTCGAGATTCTTTCGCGCCAGGCATCAGGTTACGACAAGATGGTTCAGGCTGCAGGCGGCGATGCCACAAAGGCTTATATGCTCCTGCTGCTCGAAAAACTGCCGGAACTCGTACGTACTCAGGTTGAGGCCATCAAGGGTGTCAACATCGACCACGTTACAGTCTGGGACAGCGGAAACAATGCCGACGGTAAAGGCTCTACAGCCAATTTCCTCAGCGGCCTGATGAAGTCGGTTCCTCCACTCAACGAACTCTTTGAGCAGGCTGGTCTCTCACTTCCCGACTATCTGGCAAAGAAAAAGGAAGCAGACCCGGCATTCGAAGTGGTGACAGCTCCAGAGGAGCCGAAACCCACCGACGAAGAACCCAAGACCCCTAAGAAAAAGTAGCATAAACATGGAAACGCTCCCTCACTTCGAAGGAGCGTTTCTTTTATGTTAAAGGGACGGATTTTTCCCTAGCCCTTCGTGTCAAAATTCCAAGCGCTTAGATTTTTATTTCCAAGCGCTTGGAATTTTATTTCTAAGCGCTTAGAATTTCAGCGTGGCTGAGACACCGGTTATTCGGGTAGCTGTGAGAAGAAATGTTTGCCTCTGGCATAATACTGCCAGATGATGGAGTAGGGGGCGAGCAGAGGCTTGTCGGATACGACGGCAGGACTGTTACGTGTTCCTGCTGTCTTGCCTTCAGCGGGCATCTTGCTGTGCATAGCTCTCAGCACAGCCTTCATATTCTTTATGTCGCCTTT
>CAJODY010000010.1 GCA_905233285.1 uncultured Bacteroidaceae bacterium | reverse complement strand
AAGCAGTTTGCAATAGTAGATGCAGGTATGACCGACCTCATACGTCCTGCCCTCTACGATGCTCACCACAAGGCAGTCAACCTTACAAGTCAGGGCGAAGAAGAGACTTACGACCTTGTGGGACCCATCTGCGAATCGTCCGACGTCTTCGATAAAGATATTCAACTACGTGCTGTAAGTCGTGGCGACCTCATCGCCCTACTCTCAGCCGGAGCCTACGGCGAGATAATGGCATCATGCTACAACTGCCGTCCTCTGCCTAAGGGCTACACATCCGACGAACTCATCAACCTTTAACCTCACGTCTAAATATGAAAAAAACGACTCAGAATGCACGCAAAAATTCTAAGCGCTTAGAATTTTATTTCCAAGCGCTTGGAAATTTATTTCCAAGCGCTTGGAATTTCATCATCGCAGGCACATTACTTTTTTGTGCCTTGGAAGCCCCTGCTGAACAGAGGACTAACCTTGACTTCGAATGGCTGTTCTATTATGGAGACGACAGTAAAGCAATAGCCGACATTTCAGCTACTAAGGAATGGCATAGACTCGACTTGCCTCACGACTGGAGTGTTGAGGCTGAGGCTGCACGGAAAGCCGGAGGAAACGTAGTGGGACCATTTTCCTCTAAAAGCATAGGCGGTTATCAGACAGGCTTCACCGTTGGTGGTGAGGGTTGGTACTACAAGCAACTGACCATGAAGGCCGAGGACATTGCCGATTCGCACAACGAGCTGTATTTCGAAGGGTCATACAACGAGACTGATGTTTTTATCAACGGAGAGCATATATATAATAATGTGTATGGTTATCAAAGTTTTCGTGTTGATACCAGCGGAAAACTGCACGAGGGCAGGAACGACATTCTGGTCAGAGTAAGAAACGAAGGTAGCAATACCCGCTGGTATGCAGGTAGCGGAATCTATCGGCATGTATGGTTTCTGCACTACCCTACCCTTTTTGCTGACGAATGGGATACGTTCATAAAAGCTGAGGACTCGAATGTTGAGGTCTCGACAACTATCTGTAATTCTTCCGACCAGCATAGGAAGGCAAAAGTTCAGATATATCTGAAGGACGCCGAAGGAAGAACTGTAGGAAGCAAGAAGATGAAAGTGAACGTCAGGGGCGAAGTGTGTGATGTAAAGTCCACGATTAAAGTACCTGATGCAAAACTGTGGAGTCCGGAGAATCCATATCTGTACCGCGCCGAGATAATCGTAACTGATGAAAAGACCGGGGTAAAGGACACGCTGGCGAAGAAGTATGGAATACGCCGTCTGGAGTTTTCGGCAAGTGAAGGTTTCCGTCTGAACGGCAAACAAATGTTGCTGCAAGGAGGCTGCATACACCACGACAACGGACTGTTGGGAGCTGCCGCATATGATGCCGCCGAACTGAGAAAACTGAAACTGCTTATGGCTCAGGGCTTCAATGCAATAAGGTGCAGTCATAATATGGTGAGTGAGAATATGCTCAACATGTGCGACTCGCTCGGACTTCTCGTAATAGACGAAGCATTCGACCAGTGGTTACGGAAGAAGAACAAAGACGACTATCACAGATATTTCCAGACTCACAGTCTGTATGACCTGCAGACGATGGTGCGTCGCGACAGAAATCATCCCTCCGTCATCATGTGGTCTATCGGCAATGAGATACCCGGAAGAATTGAACCTGCAGGACTCGAGACAGCAGAAAAACTGAGGGCTGCCGTTCGTCAGCTCGACACTACACGTCCCGTCACGGCTGCCATCTGCAGTTGGGATGAAGGTGACGAGTGGAACTCTGCCGGACATGGGTGGGATGCACAGAATGAAAAGGCATTCCTCAGTCTTGACGTTGGCGGATATAACTACCTATACGATAAATATGAGAGAGACCATAAGACTCATCCCGAGCGGGTCATGTTTGGAGCCGAGAGTTTTCCAAAGCAGGCTTCACAAAACTGGGATCTGGTGGAGAGACTTCCTTACGTGATTGGTGATTTTGTTTGGACAGCGATGGACTACCTTGGCGAAGCCGGAATAGGAAGTGCCTCGTTCCGCAAGGAGGGAAACCAGACTATGTTCCAAGGATGGCCTTGGTACAACGGCTGGTGCGGAGACATAGACCTCATCGGACAAAAGAAGCCACAGAGTTACTATCGTGACGTAGTATGGCGCAGGAGTCCCGTTACTATGGCTACTGCCCTGTTGCCCAAGGAGGGTGAACACGAAAGCATCTCGTTGTGGGGATGGCAGTTGGAACAGCAGAGTTGGACATACCCTGACCTGAAAGAAGGTGAACCAGTCAGAGTGAATGTCTATTCGCGTGCCCCGAAAGTAAGACTTTATCTGAACGGTGATATCGTAGGTGAGGCGGTTCCAGGCAATACTTACTATGCCGGATTTGAGATAAAATACAAGAAAGGCGAACTGACAGCAGTAAATTTGGACAAAGACGGCAACGAGATAAAGAACGAAACATTCTCTCTTGTTACTACAGGTACCCCTACGGACATTCGTCTTACAAGTGATAGGGAAATGCTTCGTGCCGACGGTCGGGATCTTGCATACGTCACTATCGAACTGATTGATGCGGAAGGGAGGGTGATTACTTCAGACAGCAAGAGGAAAGTTCATATCAGCGTCGAAGGTGCAGGAACCCTGATTGCAGCAGGTAATGCTGCTCCAAACGATATGGAAAGTTTCCGAAGTTCGAGTCCACGCCTCTATAATGGTCGTGCACTTGCAATAGTAAAAAGTATGAAGCATGAAGGTGATATTATTGTCAAAGTTGAATCGGAAGGCATGCCTACCATCATAAAACATATTTACACAAATCTATAAATCCATGAGAGTCAAAAAAAAAAATCTATTTACCGTATTGTTGGCAGTAGTTGCAATTGCAGCTTCTGCTCAACCAAAAGTGTATTTCACAAAGGATATCAGTCCCGAGTCTCTTGTAAAAATCTACAAAGCTCTTGACAGGGAAGCAAAGGGCAGAGTAGCCGTAAAAATCTCTACTGGTGAAGGTGGCAATCAACACTACCTGCGCCCTACCCTCATCCGTCAGCTCGTCGATGAAGTAAACGGTACGATAGTAGAATGCTGCACTGCCTATGGTGGTACTCGTCAAGACCCGAAGAAACATTGGGAGACCATCCACGAACACGGATTCGATTCAATCTTTGCAGTCGATTTGATGGACGAGTTTGGAGAAATCCGTATCCCGATTAAGGATAAGAAGCACCTGAAGTATGACATAGTTGGGGAACACCTTGCCAACTATGACTTCATGATAAACCTTGCCCACTTCAAAGGACATACAATGGGCGGTTTCGGTGGAGTATTGAAGAATGCAAGCATAGGCGTCGGTTCTACTGCTGGCAAGGCATACATCCATTCACACGGAGTGACTACCGACTCAAAAGAATGCTGGCGCCACACCCAACCCCAGGACTTCTTCCTCGAGTCGATGGCTGCAGCAGCTCAGGCAGTTCATGAATATTTTGGTGGAGGAAAGAATATCCTGTATATAAACGTCATGAACAACATGTCGGTCGATTGTGACTGCGACGGTCATCCGGCAAAACCGGAAATAAAGGATATGGGTATAGTTGCATCGCTTGATCCCGTTGCCGCTGACCAGGCTTGTCTCGACATGGTGTTTAACCATAAAGCCTCAGAAGGTGATGACGAAAAACCGCTCATCGCACGCATCAACCGTCAACATGGAACATACATAACCGACTATGCGGAGAAAATCGGACTGGGCAGCAAGAAATACAAACTTGTGAACCTTGATAAATAATCATGCAGTAAATAGAAGAACTCATGAAAAAAAATCTATTATTCTGCATATTAGCATCTTTAGCTATCTCAAGCTATGCCCAGAGCGACAGCCGTGAACTGGACAACGTAGTCGTGACAGGAACACGTAACGAGACAGACGTGCGCCACCTACCCTTCACCGTAAACGTCATCGACCGTAAGACCCTGACAGAGAAGGAACAAACGAACATCTTGCCCACATTGATGGAACAAGTGCCCGGACTCATGATAACAAGCCGTGCCATGATGGGTTACGGAGTATCAGGCGGAGCAGCAGGAGGAATCAATCTCCGAGGCATCACGGGAGGCACAGGACAGATACTTGTCCTCATCGACGGACACCCGCAATACCAAGGTATATACAGTCATCCCATATCCGACAGCTATCAGACCATGATAGCCGAACGTGTCGAAGTGCTTCGCGGACCTGCATCAATGCTCTACGGTAGTAACGCCATGGGTGGAGTCATCAATATCGTGACACGACAGATGAAGACCAACGGAGTTCACACCCACGTCAATCTGGGAGCCGGCAGTTGGGGAACCATACAAGCAGAAGCCTCTAACATACTGCGACAGGGACGATTCTTCTCCAATGTGGCAGCACAATATAACCGAAGCGACAACCACCGTCCACGAATGGGATTTGAGCAGTACGGCGGATTCGCAAAAGTCGGCTACGACATCTCCGACCACTGGCTCGTATATGCTGATGCAAACATCACACATTTCAATGCTTCACACCCCGGCACAGAGGACTCTCCCCTCTACGATGCCGACCAGTGGATAACACGTGGAGCCGTGTCGGCAGCACTCGAAAACAACTACGAACGTACAAGTGGTGGACTGAGTGTCTATTCCAATTTCGGCAGTCATAAGATTGACGACGGTACGAACAACCCTGCAAAGCCTACCCAACGTTATTTCCGTTCCAAAGATAACCTTGCAGGAGTATCACTCTATCAGAGTGCACGTCTGTTTGAAGGCAACCGCATAACCCTTGGCTTCGACTGGCAACATATCTACGGAAACGCATGGTATATATCCAAGGCTACAGGTGAGGAAATGGCAACCCAAAACAAGCAGAGTGGAAAATCCCACCGCAACGAAGTGGCAGGATATGTCGATTTCCGTCAGGACATCATCAACTGGCTCACCGTCGATGCCGGACTGCGTGTCGATCATCACAGCGTCACAGGTACCGAACTCATTCCTCAAGTCGGTATTGTAGTACGTCCGATGCAGACTGGCGAACTGAAAGCTATGGTCAGCAAGGGATTCCGCAACCCATCGATGAAAGACCTCTACCTCTATCCGCCTTCAAACGAAGAGCTAGAACCCGAACGCATCATGAACTACGAACTCTCATGGCGTCATCGCATCTCGGATTTCAACTACGGAGTCAACATCTTCTACCTGAAGGGCGACAATATGATTCAGACAGTTAACAAGAAAAACGTGAACACGGGAGAAATTGAAAACTGTGGTGGTGAACTCGAAGCTGCTTATCGCATCAACACCCATTGGAGTCTGAATACCAACCATTCCTTCCTCCACATGAAGAACAAGATAATAGGTGCTCCCGAGTATAAAGGCTTCATAGGTGCCAACTGCAACTATGGCAAGTGGAATGCCATAGTCGGACTGCAATACTTGGGCGGACTCTACACCGAAGTAGGCAAAGACGAAACGAAAGAAAACGTCTGTCTGCTGAATGCCACCATTGGTTACGCTCTGAACCGATACATACGTTTCTGGGTACGCGGCGAAAACCTTCTTGCACAGAACTACGAAATCAACAAAGGCTACCCAATGCCACGTGCTACGTTCATGGGTGGTGTAAACCTCAAATTCTAACATTTCAACACCTAACGTAATTCTAAAAATATGCTGAAAATCACACGACGCCTCCTTGCCCTCATCTTCTGGTTGGGCATCACATTCCTCTTCCTCGACATATCAGGTGTCGGAAAGGAATGGTTCGGTTGGATGGCAAAAATGCAGTTCCTGCCCAACGTCATGCAACTCGACATCGTTATGATTGTACTCCTTCTGCTGCTCACCCTCTTCCTTGGCCGCATCTATTGCTCCATCATCTGTCCAGCAGGCGTTCTGCAAGACTTCTTCGCATGGATAGCAGGTTGGAAGATTTTCAGAAGAAACAAGAAAGCAAAGTTCCATAATCGCTACCGTTACTCCAAGCCTAAGACTTGGCTGCGTCTTGCCGTTCTGCTTATATTTATAATAATGATAGTCGCAGGATTCAATGCCGTATTCATCATACTTGCTCCATATAGTGCGTACGGACGAATGGTCACAGCCCTGCTTCAACCGCTCTACATCGATGCAAACAACATGCTGGCAGCATGGTCCGAGGCAAATGACAACTACATGTTCTCTGTTGTCGAACCCAACACACTTCCCAGCATACTGGCATGGGTGGCAGCCATATCAGCACTCGTTCTGTTCATACTTTCCATCTATGGCGGACGCACCTACTGCAACACCATCTGTCCCGTCGGAACATTCCTGGGTTACGTGGCAAAGTTCTCTTGGCTGAAGATGAAAGTCAACGAAGACAACTGTATCAAATGCGGACTCTGCGAACGTAACTGCAAGGCAGCATGTATCAAAGTGGAAAAAGGTAAGCCCGTCGTCATCGACTACACACGATGTGTCGTATGTGGCGACTGCCAACAAGTATGTAGCAAATCGGCACTTCACCTTGCTCCAACCAGTAGCAACGTGTCTGTCGCCCCTGCAACTACTAAGACAACAGACAAAAGCAGCGATATGTCACGTCGCAACTTTCTGACCCTTACTGCCGGACTGCTCTATACAGCTGCCATCCACGGACAGGATAAGACCACTGACGGCGGACTGGCAGTCATCGAGGGAAAGAAGATTCCAGAACGTCTTACTCCACTTACACCTCCGGGGTCGCTCTCAGCCCGTAACATGCAGCAGCATTGTACCGCATGTCAGTTGTGCATAGCAAAATGTCCGAACAACGTATTGCGTCCGTCGCAGAGTCTGAATTCTTTCCTACAACCCGAGATGCAATACGACAAAGGCTACTGCCGTCCGGAGTGTACCACCTGTTCCGAAGTATGTCCCGCTGGAGCCATCCGTCCCATTACCGTTGAAGAAAAGACTGCCGTACAGATTGGTCATGCAGTATTTGTAAAGGAGAACTGCGTTGTGTTTACCGACGGAGTTTCCTGCGGTAACTGCGCCTACCACTGTCCGTCAGGAGCCATCCAGATGGTGCCAGACAGTGAAGGTTATACTTTGAATTCAGAGAATGGTCGCTGGTACGATGCCGACGGCAACATGGTTGATACGCGCAACGTTCCTATGATACCGAGTGTCAACACCGAGAAGTGTATCGGTTGTGGAGCCTGCGAATACCTATGTCCTTCCCGACCCTTCAGTGCCATCTATGTAGAAGGACACGAAGTGCATCGTGAAATCTGATAACACCATGTCAAACAACGAAAAAGAAACAACAAAATGGATAGACGAGAATTTTTAAAGACAGCAGGCGCAGCATCAGGTGCAGCAGCACTTGCAGCCTGTGGTGGCAACGTCGGAGGTTCCATTGCCGGTCTCGACCCTATGGGGCATCACACCGACGAAGTGCCAATCGGTAAAATGACATATCGCACCAATCCTAATACAAATGACAAAGTGAGCATCCTCGGCTACGGCATGATGCGACTACCTAACCGTCAGCTCGACCCCTCATCCGATCAGCGTCCTACACCAGCCGAAGAGATAGACCAGGAGCAGGTCAACCGACTCGTACGCTACGCACTCGACCACGGAGTCAACTATTTCGACACCAGTCCTGCATACTCCCGCGGCTATTCCGAGACAGCGACAGGCATAGCCCTGAAAGCATCTGGCTACGACCGCTCCAAATACTACATAGCTACAAAACTCAGTAACTTCTCTCCCGCCCAATGGAGCCACGAAGAAGGAGTAAAGATATTCCAGAACTCCCTGAAATTCCTGCAGACCGACTATATAGACTACCTCCTGCTGCATGCTATCGGAGGTGGCGGTATGGACACACTCCATAAGCGATTTCTCGACAACGGAGTACTCGACTATCTGCTCGAACAGCGTGAGAAAGGAGTCATCCGCAACCTCGGATTCTCCTACCATGGCGACGTGACTTGCTTCGACTATCTGCTGTCAAAACACGACGAATACAAGTGGGACTTCGTACAGATTCAGCTCAACTATGTCGATTGGTATCTGGCACGTGAAATGAACCCCAACAACACAGATGCCGAATACCTCTACAACGAACTCGACAAACGAGATATTCCGGCTGTCATCATGGAACCTCTCCTCGGCGGACGACTATCCAAGATGCCTGACCACGTCGTTGCCACACTCAAGCAGCGCCGTCCCGACGACAGCGTAGCATCGTGGGCATTCCGCTATGCAGGCACCAAACCACGAGTGCTCACCGTACTCAGTGGTATGACCTACATGGAACACCTGCAGGACAATATCCGTTCCTACAGTCCGCTCCAGCCGTTGACACAGGAAGAACAGGACTGGCTTGAAAACGAAGTGGCACGTCTCTACTACTCTTACCCGACCATTCCGTGTACCAACTGCCAGTATTGCATGCCTTGTCCCTACGGCATCAACATTCCGGCAATCTTTGACCACTACAACCGCTGCGTCAACCAAGGTACAATGCCCGAATCGGCCCAAGCTGCAAACTTCCGCGAAGCACGTCGCCGTTTCCTTATCAGTTACGAACGTACAGTACCAAGGGAACGTCAAGCAGACCACTGCATCGGTTGCCGGCAATGCGTGAGCCATTGTCCGCAAAACATACGCATACCAGAACAGTTGCGTCGCATCGACGGCTTCATCGAAAAGCTCAAACAAGGCACACTTACAAGCGCTGAAAACATAGAGTAAAACAATAACAAATCAATAATTAATAACTGAAAATTAAATAATTATGACAAACGTACCAATGTTTCTAGGACTTGGAATGCAGGAGATACTCATCATCCTCGTCATCGTCCTTCTCCTCTTTGGTGGAAAGAAAATTCCCGAACTTATGCGCGGAGCCGGCAAGGGAGTCCGTGCCTTCAAGGACGGCATGAAAGAAGTAACCACCGACAACGAGAATAACGACGACAAGAAATAATCCGTAAGCCATAAGCGGTAAGCTGATATGACCTTTTGGGATCACCTTGACGAATTGCGTGGAGTATTGCTGAAATGTATTTTGGCAGTACTCCTTGCATCCGTTGTGGCATTTTGTTTCAAAGATGAACTCTTCTCGATTGTCTTTGCCCCAAAGCAAAGCAACCTCTTTGCATCCTTGTTCGATACAGGGGCTAATATCCGGCTCATCAACACCGAACTCACCCGTCAGTTCATCATTCACATGATGGTCAGCTTCTATGCCGGACTGCTTGTCGTCATGCCATACATTATCTACCAACTCTACGGTTTTGTACTTCCGGCACTACGACAGGAAGAGCGCCGATATACAACACCGCTCATACTCATAGTCTACCTCATGTTCATATTTGGGGTACTCTTCTGCTACTTCATCATCTTTCCACTTACATTCCAATTCCTTGCCAACTATCAGGTTGACACGAGCGTCGAAAATCTCATATCTCTTGAGAGTTACATCGACACACTCACCTTCCTCTCCTTGGCACTTGGCATCGCCTTCGAACTCCCCGTTCTATCCTGGTTTCTCGGTCGCCTCGGAATTCTCCATCGCCGCTACATGCGATACTACCGTCGCCATGCTTTCGTCATCATTTTTATCACGGCAGCACTCATCACCCCTACCACCGACGCTTTTACCCTCGCACTCGTTGCAGTACCTATGTACCTCCTCTACGAAGCCAGCATTCTTGTGGTTAAGAATTAATTTTAACCCCAATTATAAAATAATTGCAAATTGGCAGCAGCTAATTGGAATAAAGTTCGTACCTTTGCAGCCGGTTTGCAAAAACCAAGCATGATTTTATATGTCAATATAATGTCTAACTTTATTAATTATCAAAACTTTATTAATTTTTTATGAACACAAAGAACATTACTCCGCTGGAAGATTTCAATTGGGACGAATTCGAAAATGGCGGTTCTGACCTCAACAAACAGGCAGAAAAAGAAGCCTATGAAGGCACCCTTAACAGCGTGAACAACAACGATGTCGTTGACGGTACGGTTACAGCTATTACTGACCGCGAAGTTGTTGTCAACATCGGCTACAAGAGCGACGGTGTTATTGCACGCAGCGAATTCCGCTACAACGACGCCCTCAAAGTAGGTGACAAAGTTGAGGTTTACATCGAGAATCAGGAAGACAAGAAAGGTCAGCTCCTGCTCTCACACAAGAAGGCACGTCAGAGCCGTTCTTGGGATCGCGTGAACGAAGCACTCGAAAACAATGAAATCGTTAATGGTTACGTTAAGTGTCGCACTAAGGGTGGTATGATTGTCGATGTATTCGGCACAGAGGCATTCCTCCCAGGCAGCCAGATCGACGTTAAGCCAATCCGCGACTACGATACATTCGTCGGCAAGACTATGGAATTCAAAATCGTTAAGATTAACCAGGAATTCCGCAATGTTGTCGTTAGCCACAAAGCTCTCATCGAGGCAGAACTCGAAGAGCAGAAGAAGGCTATCATTTCTAAACTTGAAAAAGGACAGATTCTCGAAGGTACAGTCAAGAACATCACATCTTACGGTGTATTCATCGACCTCGGTGGTGTTGACGGACTCATCCATATCACAGACCTTTCTTGGGGTCGCGTAACAGATCCGAAGGAAGTCGTACAGCTCGATCAGAAACTCAACGTCGTAATCCTCGACTTCGACGACGAGAAGAAGCGCATTGCACTCGGCCTGAAGCAGCTCACTCCACACCCATGGGATGCTCTGCCAGCAGACCTCAAGGTAGGCGACAAGGTAAAGGGTACAGTTGTAGTAATGGCCGACTACGGAGCATTCATCGAAATCGCACCGGGTGTTGAAGGTCTCATCCACGTATCTGAAATGTCTTGGAGCGCACACATCCACTCAGCTCAGGACTTCATGAAGGTAGGCGACGAAGTAGAGGCAGTTATCCTCACTCTCGACCGCGACGAGCGTAAGATGTCTCTCGGTGTTAAGCAACTCAAGGCTGACCCATGGGAGAACATCGAAACCAAGTACCCTGTAGGTAGCAAGCACACAGCTCGTGTTCGCAACTTCACTAACTTCGGTGTATTCGTTGAGGTAGAAGAAGGTGTTGACGGACTCATCCACATCTCTGACCTCTCTTGGACAAAGAAAATCAAGCACCCATCTGAATTCACAAAGGTTGGCGAGACAATCGACGTTCAGGTACTCGACATCGACAAGGAGAACCGTCGTCTCTCACTCGGTCACAAGCAGCTTGAAGACAACCCATGGGATGCATTCGAAGAGCAGTTTGCTCAGGACACTGTACATGAAGGTAAGATTACAGAAGTGCTCGACAAGGGTGCAGTAATCGCACTTGAAGGTGGTGTCGAAGGTTTCGCTACTCCAAAGCACCTCGTTAAGGAAGATGGCAGCCAGGCACAGCTCGGCGAGACACTCCAGTTCAAGGTTATCGAGTTCAACAAAGAAGCAAAGCGCATCATCCTCTCTCACAGCCGTATCTTCGAAGACGTAGCACGTGCTGAGGCAAAAGCAGCTAAGAAGGCAGAGACAGCAGCAAAGAAAGCTGCACGTCCAGCTAAGGAAGCTGCACCACAGATCAAGAACGTAGCTGCTTCTACTACACTCGGCGACCTCGATGCACTCGCTGCACTCAAGGCATCAATGACAGAAGAGTAAGCTATAATCTGTAAACCGTCATCGGTAAACAGTAAACTTACACAATTGGAACGATTTGAACTATACATACTTGGATGCGGAGCGGCTTTACCCACTCCGCATCATTTTTGTTCCTCACAGCTGCTTAATGTCCGTGAGAAACTCTTCCTCATCGACTGCTGCGAAGGGGTACAGATGCAACTGCGTCGCAGCCGTGTGAAGATGCAGAACATCAATCACATCTTCATCACCCACCTGCATGGCGACCACTGCTTCGGACTCCTCCCACTCCTCTCTACCCTAGCCCTACTCGGACGCACAGCCGACATCCATGTATGGGGACCCGTCGGACTACAGTCCGTATTCGGGTCACAAATCGACTACTTCTGCGCAGGCATGACATACACCGTCCATCTCCACGAGATTGACCACACCACTACGTCCGTCATCCTCGACGACCGCTCCCTCACCGTCACAGCCCTGCCCCTCCGCCATCGCATACCTTGCGTCGGCTATCTCTTCCGCGAAAAACCACTACTTCCACATATACGTCGTGATGCCATCGATGCCTTTGGCATACCTCTTTCACAAATAAACAACATAAAAGCAGGCATGGACTGGACAACACCCGAGGGCGACGTCATACCCAACCATCTGCTCACGACACCTGCCGACCCGCCACGCAGCTATGCCTACCTCTCCGATACACTCTACACACCGGAACTGGCACCACAGCTACACGGCATCGACCTACTCTACCACGAAGCCACATTCCTCAGCGAGCACCAGAACCTCGCCCAGCAGACCTACCACAGCACAGCCCTCCAGGCAGCTATGATGGCACGAGAATGCAGTGCCCGTCAACTCCTCATCGGACACTTCTCATCACGTTATACCGACGAAAACCTCCTTCTCCGCGAGGCACAGAGTATATTCCCCAACACCATCCTTGCCGACGACAGGGCACCCAAACCTATCGACATAACGACATCTCGACATGTCGATATATCGAAGGCGCCCCTCAATAACCCTTAATCTTTACCCCATGCACCTTCCTGCCGAATTCGACCCGCAATCATTCATCCAGCTCACATGGCCACACCGCCAAACCGACTGGGCACCCATCTACGACGAAGTCATAGAATGCTACTGCGCAATGACACGTGCCATCATCGAGCGTCAGCCAATCATCATCGTAACTCAGGACGTTGAAGAGACAACCATCCAGTTGGAACGTCACCAAATCCGTCTCGACAACATAAGCCTCTTCCCCTGTCCCACCAACGACACTTGGGCACGCGACCACGCCTTCATCAGCTGTCTGTACGACGGACAACACATACTCATGGACTTCCAGTTCAACGGATGGGGACTGAAATTTCCTGCAAACTACGACAATCAGATAAATCAGAAACTATACCAATCTAGACTCCTCAACGGCATCTATACCGACTGTCGCGACTTTGTTCTCGAAGGCGGCAGCATCGAAAGCGACGGACGCGGCACCATCCTCACCACTACCTCATGTCTGCTTGCCCCCAACCGTAACGGACTGAAAACAAAGGAAGAAGCAGAACAGCAACTCCGTCAGTTCTTCGGAGCCGAACGCATCCTCTGGCTCGACCACAGCTGGTTGGCAGGCGACGATACCGACGGACATATCGACACCATAGCCCGATTCTGCTCTCCCGACACCATAGCCTACGTTCAGTGTACCGACTCTTCCGACGAACACTATGCCGAACTGCAAGCCATGGAAACCGAGCTGAAACAGTTCACAACCCTCGACGGCACCCCCTACCGGCTCATTCCCCTTCCCCTTCCTCGTCCCATCTACGACGAAGGTGAACGGCTCCCGGCCACCTATGCCAACTTCCTCATCATGAACACAGCCGTACTCCTGCCCACCTACGGACAGCCCGACCTCGACGCTCTTGCTGCACATCAACTCAAGACCGCCTTCCCCGACCGCGACATCGTCAGCATCGACTGCCGCGTACTCATACGTCAGCACGGCTCTCTACATTGCAGCACAATGCAATATCCTGAGTGACTAGCATACAGCCTACATCTTAAAAAAACACATAATTAATAAAATAATTGTCAATAGTCAGTCGTCAATTATCATTTTTACCTATCTTTGCACCTAAGATACTCATAAACATACATACATTATGAAAAAATACATCATAGCAGCCATGATTATGGCATTGCCTTTCAGTATGGTAAACGCACAGCGCGGACTTATCAGCACTAAAAAACTCTACACCCAGAAAGCCGACATCAACGAATATAAAATGCCGGGTGCTGTACCCGAGGTTGGCGGCAAAGTAATATTCGAGAAAGACATCAAGACAGAAGGCAAGACAAAAGACCAGATCTATGCCCTGCTGGCATCCTTCGCATCCCTCCGATTCGAACCCAACTCACAGCGCGGCGACTGGAAAGAACCCAACTTCTTCCGCAACATCAACTATGCCAAAGTGACAAAAGCCGACAAAGCAGAGGGAATCATCGAAGCCCAGGGAGCAGAAGAAATGATATTCTCCAACAAAGCCCTCTCGCAGGACTACACCCAGGTCTTCTACCACTTCTACATATACATCACCGAAGGCAGAGTCAACGTCTCTATGGACCAGATAGCCTACGTCTATGCCGGAAGCGGAGACACCACACGTCTGACAGCCGAAGAGTGGATAACCGACAAAGAAGCACTTAACAAGAAAGGCGAACTGCGTCGTATAAACGGCAAATTCCGAGTTAAGACCATAGACCTCTTCAACGAACTCGCTGACGAGATAGCAGAAAAGCTTAAATGAAAGCAGACGAAATAGATAAGATAATAGCCGACGCGGTGAACGAAAGCAAGCGTCAGAGCCGATGGCACCGACCCACCAGTGGACGCACCGGGAAGGTCGATGTCGCACGTCGGTGGCTCAACACACTATTTATGATAGGCTTCGTAGCGACCATCATAGTCTATTTCGTTTTCCCCGAACAGAAAACACTCTTCTTTGCCATCGGCTTCGGTTCCATACTGCTGAAACTGATAGAGTTCTACTTACGTTTTATGTTTTGATGGCAAATCGGCAGACTACACATATCACATACTCACAAAGAAACAGGCGACTCGTTTCTTTGTGTTTTTGTGTTTTCTGCCTACTTACCCTCCATGCCCAGCGCATCGTACGCGAACTCGAGGCAAATACCGATACCTATGCCGATGCAGCCGACAGCATCTTCAACAAAGAAAACCAAAGCAAAGGAAAGAAAGTAGTACCCAACGACATCCGTGCCTGGGTCGTCGATGAGATATATGGCAACATGACCGAAGTGCCCGTCGATACACTCCATCACCAATATCAGAACTCCAACCTGCCCGAAGGCGTCAACGGCCACTACAACACACTCGGCAACCTGGGTTCGCCACGCATGTCCCGAATCTACATCGAGCGCCCCGACAACTACGACTTCCTCTTCCTCACCCCCATGGACCAGTTCTTCCGCAACATCGACCAGTGTGCCCACTACAACACCAAGTCGCCATTCATGAACATAGCATACAACTTCTGCGGAGGAAAGGAAACAGGCTACGACCACGTGAAAGCCACCTATACCAACAACGCAGGCAAGCGCATCAACTTCGGAGGCATATTCGACTACATGTACGGACAGGGCTACTACGACAACCAGTCCACATCCTTCATGAACGCATCAGCATGGGCATCCTACCTCGGCGACCGTTACGACTTCCACATGTACTACCAGCACAACTTCATGAAGATGGCAGAAAACGGAGGAATAGCCGACGAGACATACATCACAGCTCCTGAAACCCACGGAGGTCTGAACTCATCCAACGACATACCCGTCCGTTTGCAGAGCACATGGAACCGTCAGGAGAACGACCTCTTCTTCTTCAACCATCATTACAACATCGGATTCCAGAAAGACGACCCTGCCGACACCACAGGTACAAAGAAAATATTCGTACCCGTCACGCGTATCTTCCATACCCTGAAACTCGGCAAATACATGAAGAACTACCGACAGTACAGTACCCCGAAGAACTACTACACCAAAATGTACTTCCCTGCCGACACCACGCAGGACCGTACCAAGCAGTTCTACCTCCGCAACATCGTCGGGCTCTCCCTCTGCGAAGGTTTCAACCGCTATGCAGCCTTCGGCATCAATGCCTACGTCGGACACGAATACAAGCGCTACAGCATGATTGACTCCACCGTCGTCGATGGCACCACCCTCCGCCCCATGACCGACACCAAATACAACGACCTCTTCCTCGGCGGTCAGATTATACGTACCCAGGGCGAAAAACTCCACTTCGACCTCAATGCCCAATTCCGCTTTGCAGGTGAGCGCATCGGCGACTTCGAAATCAAAGGACACACCGAGCTCAACTTCCTCTTCATGAAAGACACAGCACAGGTAGCCCTCAACGCCTTCATCAAGAACCAGACCCCATCCTACTACATCCGTCACTACCACAGCCGCTACACATGGTACGACTTCGATGCCTCGAAAGAGTGGAAAGCCCGCATCGAAGCCATCGTGTCATCACGCAAGACAAAGACCACCCTAACGGCTGCAATCGAAAACATTAAAAACCACACCTACTTCCAGAACACACTCACCCCGACGACGGCAAACGCAACCACCTTCACCAACCAGTGGTCGCCACAGCAACACTACGACATGATACAAGTCTTCTCGCTCAACCTCCGCCAGAACTTCCGTATCGGCATCCTCAACCTCGAGAACGACATCACCATTCAGAGCTCCACCCATCAGACAGTCCTCCCGCTGCCACTCCTCTCCACATACCACAACCTCTACCTCGACTTCCGCATCGCCAAAGTGCTCCACACCGAATTCGGAGTCGATTTGAAATACTTCACCCAGTACGACGCACCCACCTATTCCCCTACCCTTGGCATGTTCTGTAACCAAGACCCCAACTACACAGAGAAAATCGGAAACTTCCCCATCCTCAGCGTCTATGCAAACTTCGACCTGAAAAAAGTCAGATTCTACATACAATACTATCACTTCAATGCCGGCACCAACCGCTACTTCTGGGCTCCGGGCTATCCCGCCAGTCCAACAGGAGTACACTTCGGACTCAGCTGGAACTTTTATGATTAAACCCTTGAACTTCTTGAACTCTTTGAACCCTTGAACAAAATCCAATGAAAATAGTAATATTAGACGGAAATACAGTAAACCCTGGCGACCTCAGTTGGCAACCACTCGAAGACCTTGCCGACGTCGTAGTCTATGAACGAACCCGTGAAGAAGAAATCGTGGAGCGTTGCAAAGGCGCAGAAATCGTACTTACCAACAAAGTAGTGCTCGATGCCACCACACTCAACATGCTGCCCCGTCTCCAGTACATCGGAGTGCTCGCCACAGGCTACAACGTCGTTGACCTCGAAGTGGCAAGCCGCCAGAACATCGTCGTCACCAACATACCGTCCTACAGCACCGACAGCGTGGCACAGATGGTATGGGCACACATACTCAACATCACAAACCGCGTTGACCACTACGCACGTGAAAACCGCAAGGGACGCTGGACCGAATCGCCCGACTTCTGTTACTTCGACCACAACCTCACCGAACTCAGCGGCAAGCGCATCGGTATCGTCGGACTTGGCAACACCGGCATGGCAACAGCTCTGATTGCAACCGCATTCGGAATGAACGTACTCGCCTTCACATCCAAAGACGAAGACGAACTGCCAACCGGAATCCGCAAAGTGCCCCTTTCCGAACTCCTCAGCGAGAGCGACATCGTCAGCCTCCACTGCCCCCTCACCGACAGCACCCACCACCTCATCAACCACGAGACCCTCGCCCTGATGAAACCCTCCGCCATCCTCATCAATACCGGACGCGGACCACTTGTCGATGACCAGGCAGTAGCTGAAGCCCTCCACAACGGAACCATTGCCGCCTACGGAGCCGACGTCGTCACCACCGAACCTCCGAAAGCAAGCAATCCCCTGCTCTCAGCCCCCTACTGCTACCTCACGCCCCACATCGCCTGGGCAACCAAAGAAGCCCGCACCCGACTCATCGACATCTGTGCCCGGAACGTCAAAGCCTGGCTCGATGGCGAACCCATAAACCAAGTGAACGCATAAACCGGATATACATATATAAAAAAGAGAACCGCACCTGCAATGGTACAGTTCTCTCTTTTTAGGGTTAATAATAGAGACTAATTATAATATTCAATCTTGCGCTTCTGTACTTCGCCGTTTGCCTTGCGGCTTGTCCAGTTACCCTTATCGTCAGTAACCACATCCGTGTAAGTCTCGTCATAAGGCTCTTCAGCATCCATGCCGCCCATTTCGATATACTTCTTCAGCAGATTGCCATTCTCGTCGTAAAAAGACAAATCCCTCTCAATGCTGTCATAATAGTGATACCTGTACTCCACAATCTTGCCGAACTCATTGTACGAATACTCCTCACCATTTCCCTCTTCATCAAGCAGACCCTTGACTATACGTCCGCACTCATCACGCTCAATACCGCCTGGATAAACCTTGCTCAGCGGCTTGCCGTCGTGAGTCAGCCAGAAGCCCTTCTCGTCGAAAGTACGTACCACATTACCCCATTCATTTATTACCGTACACTTCTTCACCGGACCCTGCAGTTCGAAAAGACCCAGTTCGCCCTGTACTACATTCTTAGCCACTTCGTCGCACTCAGTAGCAACTTCCTGAACCAGTTCGTCAGAATCGTTAGCCACGCCGTCGTCAGTTGCCTTACTGCTTGACGCGCCACCACAGGCTGTCAGCAACATTCCGCAGCATAATGCTGCACCAAAAAAGAAAGACTTTTTCATTGTGTGTTTCATTTTTAAAGGTTATACAATACAAATCTCAATCGCATTACGATTAATAATTCCGTGCAAAGAAAACGAAAAAATCCGAACCTCACAAATATTATCCCTTTTTTTCATTCTCCACATTATCTATATATACACCACTCACACCAGAATAGTTCCTGATGCGAGTGTGTTTCCCTGTCATAACTTTACCTCACGGATGTATCAACTGTGGTTATTATCACTTACTATCTCGTGGCTATTAGCCAAAATGACATGCGATTGGAACGCTCATCCCATGAGATCTTGCAGATTCATAGCATCTCACTAACAAACAAAACTCACCAGCCAGACTTGTTCGATAAGACTAAATTCAACAATATCAAAGATTTATTTGGTTCATTTATTCCGGGGCATATAATTAATATTAAAACTTATTCTATTTTAACGGGACTCACATGATAAAATTATGACAAAATATAACATGAATTAATATTTTATTTGTAAAAATTTCATCATGTTTTTAAAAAGTGTTAGATTTGCGGCTAATACTTGGTTTAAAATATAAAATCGATAATACCATATTACAAAAGAATCTGAACTAGTTTTATTGCCATTATGACTGAATTAACTACAGGTCGTGTCCTACAAGAAAATAAATACAAAATAGAAGATGTCCTTGGACAGGGAGGTTTCGGCATTACATATCTAGCCGAACAAACAATGCTTGGACGTAAAGTAGCTATCAAAGAGTTCTTTATGAAAGAATACTGCGAACGTGATGAGTCAACCAGCCACGTAAGCATCCCTTCAACAGGCAGTCAGGAAATTGTGAAGCGTTATCAAGAAAAATTCTTAAAAGAAGCTCGTAACATTGCCAAATTAAAGCATCAACACATTGTACGCATAATGGACGTTTTTGAAGAAAACGGGACGGCATATTATGTTATGGAGTATATGGAAGGAGGCTCTCTGTCCGATAAAGTTCGAAATAATAAAGCTCTTTCGGAGGAAAAAGCTACACGATACATTTTACAATTAGCAGAAGCAGTTGATTATATTCACAAAAAGCGTATAAATCATTTAGATATAAAACCTAGTAACGTGCTTCTGGATGAAAACGACAATGTTGTTCTTATAGATTTCGGACTATCCAAACAATATGACACAGGAGGAATACAAACAAGTAACACACCAGTAGGCATAAGTGAGGGGTATGCTCCGATGGAGCAATACAAGCAAGGTGGTGTTAGTGAGTTTTCTCCTGAAGCTGACATTTATGCTCTCGGAGCAACATACTTTAAACTATTAACAGGTATTAATCCTCCTAGCGCTTCAGATATATATGAAGACGGGGTACCCGTTGATATTTTAAGAAGTAAGGACGTGAATGAGAATATCATCAATGCCATTTGTAAGGCAATGGAGCCAAAGAAGAAAGATAGATATCATTCCATTTCCGATTTTATTGAAACTATTACGTTTGATGACAAAGAGCCTGAGACTGAGATAATCGTAATATCCGCAGTAAAGGAAAAGGAAAAGGAAAAGGTAAAGGTAAAGGAAAAAGAACAGGAACAGAAAAAGGAAAAGAAAAAGTATAAATTCGAAATAAAATATCTATTATGGATTATATTCCCATCAATAATATTGATTTCTATATTGCTATACAATGGGTGTAATCATAAGTCCTCTCAATTAGTAGAATCAGCTGATTCAATGGGAATATGGACGGATTCAATGTATTACAAATCTTCTTTAGGAACAGGAATCTATAGGGGTTACATTGATGAGAAAGGCATGCCAGATGGCAATGGTAGTTTAATATTCAATGATGGTCGGAAATATAGTGGTTCATTTGTTCATGGTGAAATGGAGGGAGATAGTGTGATATTTATGTATGATAATGGTGACGAATTCAGAGGTAAATTTTATAAAAACGAATTCAAGATGGGACGATATACCATCAAGTCTGATGGCAGTTACTTCTATGGTACATTCAAAAATGGTCAGCCAGATAAAGGAAAATGGTATACTAAAAATGGGAAAATTATTCCATAATAATAAATGATTATGCAGGCATAGCCTTTTTCACATTAAAATATCAGTATTCCTTCAAAAATATGTCCTAGACTAATATGACGTTAAAACAAGGATCAGAACTAAATGGGAATAATATCCAATATGTTATTGAAAGCGTATTAGGACAAGGTTCCTTTGGAGTAACATATAAGGCAAAGGGCTATACCAAGGCGAAAGGAGCATTTGGCGAGATAAAGGTGGAACTCCCCCATCCTATAGCAATAAAGGAGTTCTTTATGCGTGATATAAACCAAAGGGATGTCGACGGCTCTATTTCCGGACTTTCAGAGGGAAGCTTAGCATACAATTACGCAAAAAAATTTCGGAAAGAAGCAGAACGTCTTGCTGTTATGCGACATCCAAATATTGTACGCGTAATGGATTTTATTGAGGCAAATAACACTTTTTACTATGTAATGGATTACATTGATGGAGATGACATAACACATTACATGCAAGGTAAACCTCTCAACGAATCCGAAGCAATTTCTATCGTAAAAAATGTTGCAGAAGCTTTACGATATATGCATGAAGAACATAAAATGCTTCATTTGGACTTAAAGCCAGGTAATATCATGAGGAGAAAATGTGATGGTCACATCTTCTTAATTGACTTTGGCCTGAGCAAGCATTATAGTGACGAAGGACAACCTGACACATCAACGACAATAGGACTTGGAACTGAAGGATACGCACCATTGGAACAAGGGAAGAGAGCATCGGCACAAAGTTCTTTTAGACCTACTATTGATGTTTATGCGTTAGGAGGAACACTTTTCAAAATGTTGACGAGTGAGACCCCTCCACCAGCTTCGGATATTTTGGAAGACGAAGATTTGTTAGAGGATATTATGTGTAAGCACAATGTGTCTAAACATATTCAAAAAGTAATAGTCGAAGCTATGATGCCAAGTGCAAAACGTCGCACCCCTTCTGTTTCTGAATTTATAAAATCATTAGATACCTGTAATATCAATAATGATAGTAATACAGATAGTAATACAGACGTTATCGGAGACACAATTGATGAAGAAGCGACCGAATATGTTGAACATAATATGGATGTATCTCTACACGATATAAGTGTTGAGAATGAAAAAAAAGAAAATGCTGATTCGGAAGATGAAGTTATTGCGGAACCAACTAGATACGAATTGATTTCTGATGATGATTATGTTGATTTAGGTTTAAGCGTTAAGTGGGCCAGCAAAAATGTTGGAGCAAATAATATATTAGAACTTGGTGATAGGTATTCTGCTATTCCAGTTGATGCCAACATTAAATGGAACACTATTCCTGATAGCATAGCAGGTTCTGAATTAGACATCGCAAATATTCTATCTAACGGTAATTGTATGCTTCCTATAAGAAAACAATGGAAAGAACTAATTGATAAATGTGAATGGCATTGGGTTGAAATAAATGATATTGTTGGGTATAGAGTAATTGGATCAAATGGGAATAGTATTTTTCTTCCTTCTACAAAATATAAAAATGCCTGTTATTGGTCAGCATCTAAAGCATCGAAGTACAAAAGTTTTTACTATATCTATTTTAACTCAAATAATTATGATATAATGTACAATCTTATTACAGGTCAAAATTTTATTAGACCTGTTTTGAAAAAAGAATAGTAAGTATGGATAAAAAATATTTATACTTGAACTCACGTGATGAATTATATAGAATAGACATATCTAAGATTGTCTATTTTGAAGCTGAAGGGAATTATACCAACTTCGTATTGAGTAATAATATTAAAGGAGTAGTATGTATGAATCTTTCCCAGATGCAGAAAATGTTAAGTAGCAGTCTAAAGGAAGGAGCTTCCATTTTTGCACGTGTAGGGAAACGACATATTATAAATCTGACTTATGTATATCGTATTGGGATACTTCATCAACAACTAACATTGAGCGACGGTGAAGTATTTGCTTACCAGCTGAATATTTCAAAAGATGCTCTCAAAAGACTCAAGGATTTATACATCAATTCCATTGGTGTACATGTAAATGATAATAAATAATGTATAAAATATAACAACTTACAAATGAATAACATTGACAAATTAAAAGGGAAAACGATTCTTGTAGGTAAAGAACCTGGTAATGGGCGTCTGTTTATTTCAGTTAAGATAAATGGGCAGCCCAAAATGACAACAATAGGAGAAATGAACAGCGTGCCCAATTCGGTTAGTAGATGTAAGCCTGCCGAAAATATCGGACATTGTAAAATTGATGTGGACAATACAGGCGCAATAAAAGTAACAAACCTGAAACCACAGAATGTGACATATGTAAATGGTGTGGAAATCATATCCAAAACAGTTACAAATGATTCATTCATAGAACTTGGGAAAGACAAATATTCCATCAATGTCGGCTCAATTATCGATACAATATCCAAAGCTATAGGAGAATCCACTCCCCCACCCGCTCAGGAATATTCAATAAAGTCATTAAAAATAGTATGGGAAGAATACGACACAAAGAGAACTGAAGAACAATTATCAGAACAAAAGAGAAACAATATTCAAAAATTAGGAGGTATTTTTTCTTCGTGCGGAATACTTTTCATGTTTATTGAAGGTATGGGCGACCTTCGCTTTGTTCTTACAGGATTTTCAGTTCTAATTGCTATAATATTTTTTGTTAGAGGTTTAAATACATCAAACTCTCTTTTAGTAAGATTAAAAGATTTAGATGCAGATTTTAGGAAAAAATATACTTGTCCCAATCCTGAATGTCATCATTTTATGGGGAATATACCATATGATGTGTTACGTACAAATAAAAAATGCAGTTATTGTGGCTGTAAGTTTAACGAAAAATAATATATCCAATGTTTTTGTACATTAAACAGACTATTTCGTACATAAAAAAGAAATATATTTGTTTTATTTGTTAAAAAACACATATACTTGCAACATATTTATTATTTTCTAACCTTTAAAACACAAGAACAATGAAAAAGAAATTTGATTCAGAAACAAAATCCAAGGTAATGACAGGTGCCAGTTCTGTTGCAGGTGCAGCCGTAGGTGCGATGGCAGGTGCTTTTGTAGCAGCAGATGCTCAAGCAGAAAATACCGTAAACAACAATGACAACGTTGATGAAGAGTCTAATACAGACGAATTAGAGGTATTAAATGCACATCCAATGGAGGAAAGAGAGCATAATATGAAACAAAATGCAAATACGTACCAGTCAAATAGTAATCACGTTTCTACACCGGAAGAGCCTGCTACAGCACAGGAAGAAGCAGAGACCGAGCCGGAAAATCCTGCTACAGCACAGGAAGAACCAGAGATAGAACCGGAAAATCCTGCTACAGCACAGGAAGAACCAGAGATAGAACCGGAAAATCCTGCTACAGCACAGGAAGAAGCAGAAATAGAACCGGAAGAGCCTGCTACAGCACAGGAAGAACCGGAGATAGAACCGGAAGAGCCTGCTACAGCACAGGAAGAACCGGAGATAGAACCGGAAGAGCCTGCTACAGCACAAGAAGAAGCAGAGATCGAATCTGAAGACGTTGCAGTTATATCAGATTCTGAAAATCCGATAGAAGATTATATCGAGATTGATCCAGGTATCATCACAGATCCGGTAATAAACGATGAGCCAGAATTAATAACAACGGAAATTGATGTACCGCAAATACTTGATGACACAACTGCCATAGAAGGATTAACCACAAACTATGATCTGGCAAATGACCCCGATTACACAAATGATGCTAACGTGGATGATTATATAGCATAAAAAATACATTAGAACCTTATATATAAAATATTATGGACGAAGAAAAAACTATATATGATTCTGGTCAAAAGAATGAAACAAATTCTAATATTGATACAGAAACCACTCATTTAGACACATGCAAAAATCAAAAAGATGAGAATAAAAACGACATTTCCGAGAAAAAAACATCAGACAAAAAGAAACCAAAATGGAAACGAGTTGCAATTGGAACGGCTGGTTCATTTGCAATTGGTTTAGGAGCATCAATGTTATTTAGCAGTGCAACACCTGAGAATAATGACAATGTAAATGACACAGAAACCAATAACGAAGGTGACACAAACGGGAATGACGTAGAAGAAAATATTTCGACATCTACTTCCGATGACATATCTTTCAACGAAGCATTTGCAGCTGCAAGAGCTGAAATGGGTTCTGGAGGTGCTTTTGAATGGTATGGGAACCTCTACTCCACCTATACAGAAGAAGAATGGGGGAACATGTCAGATGAGCAAAGAGACGATTATTTAAGTCAGTACAATTTAAACGATGGCGACTCTCAGATTTCTGATTACAGCGAGAATGTAACAAATAACACTAACCAGGAATCAGGGGAAGAAAATGCAGAGAATTCCGCAATAGAGAACAACGACGATAATAATCAAACCACGCAAGAAGAGGTCCATGAAGAAGAGATTACTCAAAACACGGATAATGAAAATCTTGAAATCCCAAATGACATTGTAGGGGACGTTGATGAAAATCAGATTGATTATGTTGAAGAAATCGCACAATCGACCGATGAACAAGATGTTGAAATATTAGGTGTGGCACAGACAGATGATATTGGAAGCGATATAGAAGGCGTGACCATTGATGATGGTCAAGAAGTAGCAGTAATAGATGTAGGAGATGACACTGGAGACGCTGTAACTGAAGAGATTGCTACTGCTGGAACAGATGATATATCAGATGCAAATCCTATCATTGACGAAACCGACAGCTCTCTAATTATGGAAGAAGGTATCTTCACTCAAAATGACAACAATCTTGATATTGACTACACTAATGATGCTGACATATATGAAGCATAATGTATTTATTAAAATATGTGTCACTATTCTCATATTGGCATGTACATTAGTTGGTGAAGCCAAAACTTATCTGGTTTCTGCAGGAATCTCTGATTATCCAGGAACTGAAAGCGATTTGAGTCTCCCTGCTAAAGATGCACAAACTATAGCATGGCTATATTCAAAGAATACTGATGTAAGTTGTACTTTACTGCTTGATGATAATGCGACCAAGGATAACATACTTGCTGCTATGAAGTCAAAATTCTCTAAAGCAAAAGAAGATGATATAATAGTATTCTATTTTAGCGGACATGGCTATGCAGGCGGTTTTTGCTCCTATGATTATGCTTTGACCTATGGTGATGTTCGAAAAGCTATGGCATCCAGCAAAAGTCAAAACAAAATGATTTTTGCTGATGCATGTTTTTCGGGAGATATTCGAACCAACAAACGCTCTTCCGGCTCTGCAGTTCAAGCAGCAAAGAAAGCAAACGTAATGCTTTTGCTGTCTTCGAGAAGCGACGAAACATCATTAGAAAATAGAAGTATGTCCAACGGATACTTTACCTCAAGTCTTCAAAAAGGACTAAGAGGAGGAGCTGACGCAAATAAGAATCGAATTATTACAGCAAAGGAATTATACATGTATGTACATTCGGATGTTATCAAAGAGACACGTGATAGGCAACATCCTGTTATGTGGGGTAAGTTCGATGACAACATGCCTGTTATGATTTGGACTCAAAAAAAGAAATAAACATGGATGATTTATTAAAAATAAAATGCCCGTATTGTGGTGCTGTCCTTTCTGTTAAGAGTCAAGCCGGTATAGAGTCTAAGAATGTGACCTGTCCGATATGTAAACAGAAATCTAGATTCAGTGATTTTAAAGTTATATTTGAGAAACAGAACGAAGAAGCCACTCAATACCCGGATAGCGAAACAGATAACAGCTATAATAACCGTTCAGAGAAGAACTCCCAATATTATCAGGAAATCAATTTTACTCTTGGACAATTAAAAGTTATTTCTTCAGGAAGGTCATTCCAATTAAGAATTGGTAAAAACATTATTGGAAGGCAAGCGCAGCAGTCAAAAGCTGACATTCAGATACCAACTGAAGGAAGTAAACGAATGAGCCGTGAGCACTTAATAATAGAACTGAAGAAAGTTCAAGGAAAAGGGATTGTTCATTATGCATCACTTTACAAACAGAATGTAAATGAGACATTTGTTAACAATGTACCTTTGGAATATGGCGACTGCATTGTACTTAATCATGGCGACGTTATCAATTTACCCGACATAAAGGTTAAATTTGAGATTCCGGATGAAGAAGGAACCGAAATCTAATTTTATATAGAATAGGACAATATGAAATATAAACTGAAAGTTAAAACAATCTTGGAATATGGACAACGTGTCGATGCTGACGGTAATCCACACCAAGAAGACAGTATTTATCCCGCTCACGGGCACCAACGTGATACAGATCGTCTTTTCATTCTTTGTGATGGGATGGGTGGTCACGATGCTGGTGAGGTTGCGAGTGCTACTGTATGTAAAGTAATGAGCACATCTGTGCTTAAAAACACATCCGATGCCGAAGGATTCTTTAGCGACGACATATTGCAACAAGCAATAGATGACGCCTTTAATGCCTTGGATGCAGTCGATACAAATGTAAGTAGTGAGAAAAAGATGGGGACAACCATGACTTTTCTCAAGTTCCACAAAGATGGATGTACCATCGCTCATATGGGTGATAGTCGCGTCTATCACATCCGACCAGGCAAGGGACGCGATGATTCAAAAATCCTATTCAAGACAAGCGACCATTCTTTAGTCAACGACCTTATAAAAGTTGGAGAATTAACTCCAGAAGAGGCTAAATTTTCCAAACAAAAGAATGTTATCACTCGCGCCATGCAGCCCAATATGGGTCGGAGACCCAAAGCTGACATATATCATACTGATGATATTCGTCCAGGTGATTATTTCTATATGTGTTCCGACGGGATGCTTGAACAAATGGAAGATGAAAATATACTATTTAATTTTTCCGAAGCAACAGGTAATGACGATAATAAAGTCAAGATTCTAACTCAAGCCACCAGCCAGAATTCCGACAACCATTCAGCTATAATTATTCACATCCTTGATGTCTTTGATATAAAGGCATCAGAAAAAAGTGATAAGAATACTGCGACCAAGAAGCCTACTCCTATCATGGCTGAAGTCGAGGAAGATAATTCAACATTAAAACCACAATCATCTTCTGAGTCAGAAACTACAACGAGCAAAGAAACACATAATAGCCATTCTTTAGCCAAACGTGTTATAAAATATCTCTTCGGTATCCTTATTGTTCTTACAATTGTATTTTTCGGAATAAGATATGGAGGGACTTATGTGCTGCGAGAACTTACAACCGACAGTGTCTATGTTGACAATCAAAGTGATTCTATGAACATAGAAAGCAATGATAAAGCAACTGATACAATCAAAAAAGAAACTCCAATTATTAATAGTTTATTCAATAATAATTCTCAACAGGCAGATAAAATTCAAAATACTACAGAGGAAGTAAATAAGCCAGACAACACCCCTATAAAAAAGAAAGCAGATGAAGCAGAGGTGAAAGATAAAGATGAAAAAAATGAAAAGGATGAAAAAGCTTCCCAAACTAACAAAACTGATAATGTTGAAAAGGTGGAGAAAACTGACACAGTTTCTAATAAATGAGATATGTAAAGCCTTTAAATAAAAAACATGGCAAAAACACTGGACATAGGACAAGAACTTCATAGTGACAATACGACATACCGCATAGAATCCGTATTGGGACAAGGTAGTTTCGGAGTCACATATAAAGTAAAAGTTTTCACAAAAATAAAGGGTAAGTTCGGAGAAGAGACTGTTGAACTTAGTACACCTAAGGCTGTCAAAGAGTTCTTCATGAAAGAAGTGAACGAACGCAATGCCTCTGGTTCCCTTACAAGTATGTCTGAAGGAAGTATTTCCTACAACTATGCCCAGAAATTCAGGAAAGAGGCCGAGAACCTTGCAGGCATGAGCCACCCTAATATTGTTAAGGTTATCGACTTCATCAGTGCAAATAACACATATTATTATGTGATGGACTACGTAGAAGGTGAGAACCTTAACGATTACCTGAAACATAATAAGATAAGCGAAGAGGAAGCTGTAAGGATTATCAAGGATGTTGCCGAGGCACTCCAATACATGCATGAGGAGAAACACATGTTACATCTTGACCTGAAGCCTGGAAATGTCATGAGACGAAATAGAGACGGACATATTTTCCTTATTGATTTCGGTCTTAGCAAGCATTACAGTGAAGATGGTCAACCAGAAACTTCAACAAGTGTTGGCCTAGGCACACCGGGATATTCACCTATCGAACAGGCTAACAGCAAGCAATCCAATCAGTTCCGAACTACTCTTGACATATATGCTCTTGGTGCCACATTCTATAAACTTTTGACAGGACAAACTCCCCCATCTGCCGACGAACTGATTTCCGATGATGATATAATTGGTGAAAGTCTGCGCTCACATAATATCAGCGAAAACAACATTGCAATTGTTAAAGCTGCAATGAATCCAAACGTAAAGAAAAGAATTCAGACTGCAAAGGCGTTTCTTGACATGTTTAATGCAGACAAAGAAAATTCAGAAGAGGAATCTGTGGAGGTACTTTCATCTGCGGAAACAAAACCCGAAGTAGAAGAAAAACATGATTCTTCGTATGAAGATACTATTATAGAAGAACACAACAAATACGAAGAAAAACCTCATAACATACAAAATACAAAACAAAAAGATACAAAGAAAACAGAAAGCAACTCTAATTACACATATTGGGCTATCATCGGTTTGGGACTCATTATCATGATGGCATTTTTTATCGCAATTATGTCTTCATCGACAAAGGATAAAAGCCTAGATGAAAACAAAATGACAAATAAAGTATTTTCAAATACTTCTTTAAAATTCAACGTTAAGGGAATTACATTTGAAATGAAACCCGTGGAAGGTGGAACATTTCAAATGGGTGCTACAACTGAGCAAGGAGATGATTATGATTCTTATTTCGAAAAGCCTGTTCACAGTGTAACTCTAAACGATTATTATATATGCAGTACTGAAGTAACTCAAGCTCTGTGGAAGGCAGTCATGGGTAACAACCCTTCACACTTTAAAGGCGACAAACTGCCAGTTGAGCAGGTAAAGTGGGACGACTGCCAGACCTTTATATCCAAACTTAATCAGCTGACAAGTGAGAACTTTCGCCTGCCTACCGAGGCTGAATGGGAATATGCAGCACGTGGCGGTAAGAAAAGAAAAGGATATAAATATAGTGGTAGCAACTCTTTAGATAAAGTTGCATGGTATGCTGATAATAGCGGCGAAAAGACACACGAAGTGGCAACCAAACAGCCCAACGAACTTGGCCTTTACGACATGAGTGGCAATGTGTGGGAGTGGTGTCAGGACTGGTATGGCGACTATAGCAGTAGTTCTCAGACTAATCCTACAGGCGCGTCCACTGGCTCTAACCGCGTGCTCCGTGGAGGCTATTGGGGCAACGGCGCAAGGTACTGTCGCTCGTCGTACCGTGGCTACGACGACCCGGCGGACCGCGGCTACTCCCTGGGGCTGCGCCTAGCCTTAACCCCATAATAAATATTATTTATTTGAAACGAAATGACATTACAACCCAACAGTACTCTTCAAGGAGGAAAATATAGAATAGAGAAAGTTCTTGGTCAAGGGGGCTTTGGAATCACTTATGAAGGTGTACAGACCGGATTAGGAAGGAAAGTTGCTATTAAGGAGTTTTTTATGAAAGACTTCTGTGAGAGAGACGGAGAAACATCGATGGTAACAATAGCTGGGACTGAAGGGAATCGGTCTTTGGTAGTACGCTTTAAAGAGAAATTCATTAAAGAAGCCCAGATGATTGCCGAATTGGAAGATGTTCCTCATATCATTCGAATTCACGACATCTTTCAAGAGAATGGTACAGCATATTATGTGATGCAATTCATCGAAGGAGGTTCACTTGACAGCAAAATCAAAAAAGAAGGTGCATTAAATGAAAGCATTGCCATTAAGTATATTACTCAGATGGCTGATGCACTAAGCACGCTCCACTCTAAACGAATTATGCACTTAGACATCAAACCGGCTAATGTGCTTCTACGCGGCAATGACTTGTTCCTGATAGATTTCGGAGTTTCTAAACACTATGATTCTGAAGGTGAGGCAACGACTACCACTCCTGTTGGGAGAAGTAAAGGATATGCACCTATAGAACAGTATCGTCAAGGTGGTGTTCAATCGTTTTCACCTGAAACAGATATATATAGTTTGGGAGCCACAGCTTACTTCTTTGTTACAGGTCAAGTTCCACCAGAAGCTACAGAACTGATTATCGACCCCATAAAACGTCCGAATGGAATTTCTGATTCGCTTTGGAATGCCATACATTCCTCTATGAGTCCGAATAAAAACAATCGTCCTCATTCCATTAAAGAATTCATGGGTCTGCTTGATGAGAAAAGGAAAGATGTGGTTAAAGACATTTCCCTGAACCAACCTGATACCGATGAAACAATTATAGATTCAGCCATAGAACATCATATGGTAAAGAATGGAGTTTGGGAAATACCTGTTGGTAATGTTATTATAAAAATGGTTGCCATCGAAGGTGGAACTTTCCAAATGGGAGCTACAACTGAGCAAGGAGAAAATGCTTATGATGATGAAAAACCAATACACAACGTGACCTTAAACGACTATTATATAGCTACTACTGAGGTAACTCAAGAACTTTGGAAAGAAGTTATGGGAAACAATCCATCTAAATATAAAGGTGACAAACTCCCAGTTGAGAATGTCAGTTGGAACGATTGTCAGGAGTTTATAAGTAAACTCAACTTAATGACAGGACAAGATTTCCGTCTTCCTACTGAGGCTGAATGGGAGTATGCAGCACGTGGAGGTAAGAAAAGCAAAGGATATAAATATAGTGGTAGCAATGATTTAGGAAAAATTGCATGGTATAAAGACAATAGTGAAGGTAAGACACACGAAGTGGCGACAAAACAACCTAACGAACTGGGGATGTATGATATGAGTGGTAATGTTTTTGAATGGGTATCCGATTGGAAAGATATGTACACACCGGAGCCGCAGACCAATCCTACAGGAGCCATAGATGGACTTCTGCGTGTGCGACGTGGGGGTAGTTGGAGCTATGAAGCAAGTGGCTGTCGAATATCAGGGCGGTACTACTATTCTCCATCATCCCGCTATGACAACCTTGGCTTCCGTCTTGCTCTTTAGTTCAATCATAACAACATAAAATATAACAGACACTATGAAAAGATACAGATTAAGCATATTATTGCTTTGCATATTTCCAATTCTCATGCATGCACAAAAAGCAGGAGAACATATACGTCGCCCAACTCCACAAAATAATCAGAAACCTCAACGTAGAGGAAAAACTGCAAACATTCAACAAAAAACATATAATAAAGTATTTTATGTAAATGGAGTTTCGCTTACTATGATATATGTAGAGGGCGGTACATTCCAAATGGGTGCTACAATAGAGCAAGAAGATGATGCTGTTGATGATGAAAAACCAGTCCACAGCGTGACCTTGAGCAGTTATTATATTGGTCAGACCGAAGTAACTCAAGCTCTGTGGAAAGCAGTCATGGGTAACAACCCTTCACACTTTAAAGGCGACAAACTGCCAGTAGAGCAAGTAAGTTGGGATGACTGTCAGAAGTTTATAAATAAACTCTACGAAATGACAGGAGAAGAATTCCGCTTGTCTACCGAGGCTGAATGGGAATATGCAGCACGAGGTGGAAACAAGAGCCTAGGCTATAAGTATAGTGGCAGCAACAATATTGACGATGTCGCGTGGTATTGGGATAACAGCGGCGAAAAGACACACGAAGTGGCTACTAAGAAGCCTAACGAACTTGGTATATATGACATGAGCGGCAATGTGTGGGAGTGGTGTCAGGATTGGAAAGACGACTATAGCAGTATTTCTCAGACCAATCCCACGGGCGCATCCACTGGCTCTTACCGCGTGGTTCGTGGGGACGGTTGGCTCAGCAACTACAGGGGAATCGCCCGCTCGTCGTGCCGTGGCGGCAGCATCCCGACACTCCGCGACGACGACCCGCCTGGCTCTTTGAGTTTACAACTCTCAGAAAAGGTTCTAGGCTCAAGGCGAAGTGCTGACAACCATCGGCACGGCGGGGCAAAGCGGAGCAAGCCCCCGCAAGGGCCAGATGGAAGGTTATCTTTTTTCTAGAAATAATTGCTTACTTTGCACACTATAAAAGCATCCACGATGGAACGAATAGAATATGCGCTACCTTCGGGCATCACGCTGAAAGGAAAATCGTATAATTATACTATCCAGAAAGTGCTCGGTCAAGGTAGCTTCGGCATCACCTATCTGGCACGAGTTCAGATGCAGGGCGAACTGGGTTCACTCGACAGCAGCGTGCTGGTGGCTATCAAGGAGTTCTTCATGCGCGGAGTCTGCGGACGCGAAGAATCCACGGTCACCTCGGGCAGTAAGGACGGT
>CAJODY010000009.1 GCA_905233285.1 uncultured Bacteroidaceae bacterium | reverse complement strand
CATTGTAGCATTGCAACATTGTAGCAATTACGAAAGGTTAAGAAGTGTGAATTTGTGTAAAATAACGATAGCTTAATAGGTTAATAGCTTAGTGGCTTAATAGTGGCGTGACTTCGAGGTAAAAACAAAAGAATAACTTTATTCATTATTTTATTTTGGTGGCAGTTCGTTGGGAAACGAGTTGCCATTTTTGCTGCAATGCTGCAATGTTGCAATGTTGCAACGCATTTTTTTTGTAATCTGCTCAGTTTGCACTACCTTTGCAAACTGAAAAGAAATTATAGAATGGGAAATTTGGTAGCAATAGTGGGACGCCCGAATGTAGGGAAATCCACGCTTTTCAACAGGTTAACGAAGACTCGCCATGCGATTGTAAGCGGCGAGGCGGGCACTACGCGCGACCGTCAGTACGGCAAGTGTGAGTGGTGTAACAAGGAGTTTTCGGTGGTTGATACCGGTGGATGGGTGGTGAACTCGGACGATGTGTTCGAGGAGGAAATTCGCCGTCAGGTGAAGATTGCACTGGACGAGTGTGACGTCATTCTGTTCCTGGTGGATGTAAAGACGGGTGTGACTGACCTGGACGAGGCTGTGGCTGATATCCTGCGGAGGAGCAAGGTGCCTGTGATTCTGGTGGCTAACAAGACGGACACGAACGAGCTGAGATATGACGCTGCGGATTTTTACCGTCTGGGACTGGGCGAACCGATGTGTATCAGTTCGGCTTCGGGCAGCGGAACGGGCGATTTGCTGGATAAGGTGGTGGCTAGCTTCACGAAGGAGCTGGCAGAGGCAGTAGAGGATAATATCCCGAGAATAGCCGTAGTGGGACGTCCGAATGCGGGCAAGTCGTCGATTATCAATGCGTTTCTCGACGACAACCGTAATGTGGTGACTGACATAGCAGGTACTACGCGCGACTCAATCTATACTAAGTATGAGAAGTTCGGCTTTAATTTCTATCTGGTCGATACGGCTGGTATCAGAAAGAAGAATAAGGTGAACGAGGATTTGGAGTATTACAGCGTGATGCGCAGTATCAGGGCTATCGAGAACGCTGATGTGTGTGTGCTGATGATTGATGCTACGAGGGGTATAGAAGGGCAGGATATCAATATCTTCCAGATTGTGCAGAAGAACCAGAAGGGACTGGTGGTAGTGGTGAACAAGTGGGACTTGGTGGAGGATAAGTCGAACGAGGCTATACGCTACTTCGAACGTACGATACGCGAGAGGTTTGCTCCGTTCACGGATTTCAATATCATCTTTGCATCGGCTGTGACGAAGCAGCGTATCTTCAAGGTGCTGGAGGAGGTGCAGAGGATTTATAACGTGAGAACAACAAAGGTTTCGACCCGCCAGCTGAACGAGGTGATGCTGCCTATAATAGAGGCTACTCCGCCACCATCGCTGAAGGGTAAGTATATAAAGATTAAGTATTGTATGCAGATTCCGGAAACGAGGGTGCCTTCGTTTGTGTTCTATGCCAATCTGCGTGAAGGAGTCGTACAGAAGGTATTTGGAAAATCAGATTCGTGAACATTGGGATTTTAAGGGGAGTCCGATAAATGTGTATGTCAGACAAAAGTAAGTGGACAGCAGCAGTTGTGGTCGGCATCATGATGCTGACGGCATGTGGCAACGGAAAGCAGGAAGTGACATTTGAAGGGTTTGTAGCTCAGGCTCTTAAATCACTTTATATAGATAATAACTATAACGCATACATGGAGTGTGTGGATTATGGAAACGAAGCTATGGACAGTGTGCAGCAGAAGGTGGTGGAGGCGATGTATCGTCAGTTCGCGGACAAGGTGAAGCAGCTGCATGGCGGTGTGTTGGAGGTGTCGGTGACGAGTGTGGAGGAGCAGGATGACAACGGGACGAGTTATGTGCATTACGAGGTGACTTTTGCTGACAGCACTCAGGAGTATTCGATGCTGAAGGTGGTGACGGACGGCGAGGGTTGGAAGATTAAAGCGAGAAATTAGGGATGAGCGGTTTTTCGTCGAAGATAGGTGCCATACTGGCTGCTGCCGGTTCGGCTGTCGGACTTGGAAATATTTGGAGATTTCCGACAGAGACTGGTATGCACGGAGGTGCGGCTTTCATTCTGATTTATGTATTGTTCATGCTGTTGCTCGGTGTGCCTGTGATGCTCACGGAGTTTGTGATAGGACGCCATGGGCAGAAGGACGTGACGGATTCGTTCCGTAAGATGAGCGGTGGGCGCAACTGGTGGCAATGGATGGGGCTGATGCCTGTGGTGGCTGGTTTCCTGATTCTGAGCTATTATGTCGTAGTGTGTGGCTGGACGCTGTATTATGCGTTTGTGGCCGGTATAGACGGCTTTGCCGGTAAGACGGCTACGGAGTATGTGCAGGATTTTCAGGATTTCTCGACGTCGTCGTCGGAACCGCTGATATGGATTGCCCTCATCATGCTGATGACTTGCAGCATAGTGGCTCTCGGAGTGCAGAAGGGAATTGAGAGGGGTGTGAAGATAATGATGCCCATCTTGTTTATATGTGTGGCGGTTCTGGTGTTCTGTTCGCTCAATCTGCCGGACGCAGAGAAGGGTCTGACGTTCCTGTTCTATCCCGACTTCAGCAAGGTGACGGGCAGTACTGTGCTTTCGGCTATGGGACAGGCTTTCTTCTCGCTGAGCGTGGGAATAGGCTGTCTGTGTACCTATGCCTGCTATTTCCGTAAGGATGTGAATCTGTTTAAGGACAGTCTGATGATAGCTACGATTGATACGCTGATTGCCCTGATGGCAGGTGTGATTATTTTCCCAGCCGTGTATTCCATTCCGGGACTGGAACCCGATGCCGGTCCGTCGCTTGTGTTTATCACGTTGCCCAACGTGTTCCAGCAGGTGTTTGGCGGAGCGTCGGAGGTGGCATACGTATTTTCGCTGTTGTTCTATCTGCTGCTCGTAGTGGCTGCACTGACGTCGTCGATTTCGATGCTTGAGATGATTGTGGCTTTCTTCCACGAACGACTGGGATGGCGGCGCTCGGTGGTGTCGGTAGCGGCATCGGTAGTGTGTATGCTGCTTGCTGTGGGCTGTTCGCTGTCGTTCGGAGCATGGGCAGACAAGACGCTTTTCGGAATGGGTATGTTTGAGTTGTTCGATTATGTGGTTGCCAAGGTGCTTATGCCGGTGGGCGCTGTGCTGATGTGTGTGTTCCTGGGCTGGGTAGTAGATGAGAGGGTAGTGAGGGACGAGGTGACCAACGGAGGGCAGATTAAGACTGTGCTGTATCCGGTGTGGCGATTCATCATCCGTTATGTGGCTCCTGTGTGCATCGTCCTGATTTTTGCAAAGGAAATAGGACTCATTTAGCTGCCTTTTTTTCGACATTCCGACATAACGATATAGGCGGCTTTTGTTTAAATTAAGACATAGGATTTTGCAGTGTCGTAAAATTGTCGTATCTTCGCGCCGTTTTTTGGAATTTGGTTTACCGTTGGTTTACTGTTTTAAGAACGCTTATCGCTAAACAAAACAAACAAATATATTGATTATGAATATTTCGATTAAGAACATTGACAAGGTAAATGCAGAGGTTACCGTAGTGATTGAACCTGCAGATTATGCCGACGGCTATGCTAAGGCTTTAAAGGATGCAAAGAAGAAGATGAATATGCCGGGCTTCCGTCCAGGTATGGTTCCGACAGGTCTGATTAAGAAGCAGTTCGGTCCGAGTATCCTCGCAGAAGAAGTAAACAAGTTGCTGAGCGACAAGCTGTTCAGCTATATTCAGGAAAACAAGGTGCAGATGCTTGGCAGCCCACTGCCACAGGAGGTGAACAATGAGGTTCAGCTCGTTGAAGGCGGCACTTTCACTTTCAAGTTTGACTTGGCTATCGCTCCTGAGTTTGATGCAACTCTGACGAAGAAGGATAAGTTGACATATTACGATGTTGAGGTAACTGACGAGATGGTAGAGCGCCATATCGAGATGTACCGTCAGCGCGGTGGCAAGTATGAGCAGGTGGACAGCTATGAGGAGAACGACATGATTAAGGGTGTTGTCACTGAACTGGAAGGTGAGAACCCTGTAACGGCTGAGGGTGCTGTTATGCTTCCGAAGTATTTCAAGAACGACGCACAGAAGAAGCTCTTCAAGGATGCTAAGCCAAACGATATCATCAAGTTCAATCCGGCAAAGGCATACGACAATAACGAGGCTGAGCTGGCTTCGCTGCTGAAGATTAAGAAGGAAGAGGCTGGCGAGCATAAGGGCGACTGCCAGATTCAGATTACTGAAATCACCCGTTTCGTTCCGGGACCATTGACAGAGGAACTGTTTGAAAGCGTTTATCCGGGCGGTGAAGTGAAGACTGAGGAGGAGTTCCGCAATCGCATCAAGGAGACTATCTCTGCTCAGTTTGCAAAGGATTCGGACTATAAGTTCATCCTCGACGTGAAGAAGTATGAGGCTGAGAAGCTGGGCAAGCTGGAGTTCCCGGAGGATAAGCTGAAGAAAATTATGACGGCAAATGCAGGTGGTGACGAGAAGAAGGTGGAGGAGAACTATGAGAAGAGCATTGAGGAACTGACATGGCACCTCGTGAAGGAGCAGCTCGTGGAGAAGAACGAGATAAAGGTTGACGACGAGGATGTGAAAAACATGGCTAAGGAAGTGACTCGCATGCAGTTTGCTCAGTATGGCATGATGAATATCCCTGACGAGTATCTTGAGGGTTCGGTTAAGGAGATGCTGAAGAAGCGTGAGACTGTGGACAACCTGATTGACCGTTGCATCGAGGTTAAGCTCGGAGCTGCACTGAAGGAGTTGGTAACACTGACTCATAAGAAGGTGAGCGCAGAGGATTTCAACAAGATGTTTGAAAACTAATTATTTGTGTTTCTCAAAAATGTCGTGATGCACGACAAAAACAAAAAGTTGCTATGAGTTATACTGATTTCAGAAATTTTGCCACAAAGCACCTTGGTGTGAACGGTATGGTGGTTGACGACGTGGTAAAGGCACAGTCGGGTTATCTCAACCCGTATATCCTTGAGGAGCGTCAGCTGAATGTGACTCAGCTGGATGTGTTCTCACGTCTGATGATGGATCGTATCATTTTCCTCGGTACTGAGGTGAACGACTATACTGCCAATGTGTTGCAGGCTCAGATGCTGTATCTCGACAGCGTTGACAGCGGCAAGGATATCAGCATTTATATCAACTCGCCAGGTGGAAGTGTGTATGCCGGACTGGGTATATACGACACTATGCAGTTCGTGAACAGCGACATACAGACTATCTGTACGGGTATGGCTGCTTCGATGGCTGCCGTATTGCTGGTGGCAGGCAAGGAGGGGAAGCGCTCGGCTCTGCCACATAGCCGCATCATGATTCACCAGCCGATGGGCGGTGCACAGGGACAGGCAAGCGACATCGAGATTACTGCCCGCGAAATTCAGAAACTGAAGAAGGAATTATATACTATCATAAGCGACCATAGCCATCAGCCGTTCGACAAGGTATGGGCTGACTCGGACCGTGACTATTGGATGACTGCCGAGGAGGCTAAGGAGTATGGTATGGTAGATGAAGTTCTGGTTAGAAAAAAGTAAATGGTTTCAAAGAAGGTAAATAAGTGTTCGTTTTGTGGACGTACTGACAGGGAAGTACAGCTGATGATTAACGGTATCGACGGCTGTATATGCAGTGACTGTGTCGCCCAGGCAAAGGATTTGGTTGACCAGACTCTGAAAAGACCTTCGCCGTTGGCTCTGAACAAATTGCCTAAGCCCGCAGAGATAAAGGCTTATCTGGACAATTATGTGATAGGGCAGGACGATGCAAAGAAGACTCTGTCGGTAGCTGTCTATAACCATTATAAGCGTCTGCAACACCCAGAGGTGGAGGATGACGTGGAGCTGGAGAAATCGAACATCATAATGGTTGGTAGTACGGGTACGGGTAAGACCCTGCTGGCTCGTACTATTGCCAAACTGCTTGTAGTACCTTTTACTATCGTAGATGCAACGGTGCTGACTGAAGCCGGATATGTGGGAGAGGACGTGGAGAGTCTGCTGGCTCGTCTGCTTCAGGAAGCGGACTATGACGTAAAGAAAGCAGAACAGGGCATCGTTTTTATTGACGAGATTGACAAGATAGCCCGAAAGGGAGATAACCCGAGTATCACCCGCGACGTAAGTGGCGAGGGTGTGCAGCAGGGATTGCTGAAGTTGTTGGAAGGTTCTGTTGTGAATGTTCCCCCACAGGGTGGAAGAAAACATCCGGAACAGAAGTTTATTCAGGTAAACACGAAGAATATCCTTTTCATCTGCGGCGGTGCATTCGACGGCATAGAAAAACGTATTGCTCAGCGACTGAACACTCACGTCGTAGGATTTGATGCAGCCAGAAACGTAGCAAAGATTGACCAGAGCAATATGATGCAGTATATTGCTCCGATGGACCTGAAGTCGTTCGGACTCATACCCGAGATTATAGGTCGTCTGCCTATACTGACCCACCTCGAACCGCTTGACCGTACGGCTTTGCGCAGGATTCTGACTGAACCGAAGAATTCTATAATCAAGCAGTATATACGTCTGTTTGCCCTTGATGGAGTGAAACTGACATTCCAGGAGGAGGTGCTTGATTATGTAGTTGACAAGGCTGTTGAGTTCAAACTCGGTGCACGTGGTTTGCGTTCCCTTGTTGAAACCATAATGGTTGACCCGATGTTTGATATTCCGTCGCAACATGTGGATAGCTATGAAGTGACATTGGATTATGCCAGACAGCAGGTGGAAAAGGCGAATCTGTATGTGCTGAAGGAACAAACTGCAGATAAGTAAGAGAGGGACTCTTTAGTTAATAATTGTCAAATTATATCTTTTCGTTATTTTTTCCTCGTTTTATTTTTGTAGAATAAATTCTGTTGCTTAACTTTGTCATCGGTGATAACTTTTTAATCCACTTACGATGGCAAAACAGATGACCTTGCAGGAATCCCTGAAGTATTATTTTGGATTTGACACCTTCAAGGGAGAGCAAGAGGAAATAATTCGTACACTCATGAAGGGCAAGAATGTTTTTGTCCTTATGCCTACGGGTGGCGGCAAGTCGATGTGCTATCAGCTGCCGGCTATCCTGATGGAGGGTACTGCCATTGTTATTTCACCCTTGATTGCATTGATGAAGAATCAGGTTGATGCAATCAAGTATATAAGCGAAGAGGATAATCTGGCTCATTTCATCAATTCGTCGCTGAACAAGGCAAGCATTGAACAGGTGAAGCAGGACGTGCTGAGCGGAAAGACGAAGCTGCTCTATGTGGCTCCAGAGTCGCTGACAAAGGATGAAAACGTGGAGTTCCTGAAGTCGATAAAGATTTCGTTCTATGCTATCGATGAGGCTCACTGTATTTCTGAATGGGGACATGACTTCCGTCCGGAATACCGCAGGATACGTCCTATTATAAATGATATAGGTGCTGCTCCTGTCATTGCACTTACTGCTACGGCTACCGATAAGGTGCGTACTGACATAAAGAAGAATCTGGGCATACAGGATGCTGTGGAGTTCAAGTCTTCATTTAACCGTCCGAATCTGTACTATGAGGTACGTTCGAAGACGAAGGATTTGAACAAAGACATTATTAAATATATAAAGCAGCACTCGGGCAAGAGCGGTATCATATATTGCATGAGCCGTAAGAAGGTGGAAGAACTGGCTGATATCCTCAAAGCAAATGACATTAAGGCTGCAGCCTATCATGCAGGAATGGATAATGCCGTGAGGAATACTACTCAGGACGCCTTCATCAATGAGGATATCGATGTGATTGTAGCTACGATAGCCTTTGGTATGGGTATTGACAAACCTGATGTCCGCTATGTCATTCACTATGATATACCCAAGAGTCTGGAAGGGTATTATCAGGAGACAGGGCGTGCAGGTCGCGATGGCGGTGAAGGCAGATGTATAGCTTATTATACGCACAAAGATTTGTATCGTCTGGAAAAGTTCCTGGAAGGCAAACCGGTTGCAGAACAGGATATAGGCCGACAACTGATACGCGAAACGGCTGCTTACTGCGAGACTTCTGTCTGCCGCAGGAAAATCCTGCTGCATTATTTCGGAGAGACTTACGACAAGGATAATTGCGGACAATGTGATAATTGTATGAATCCGAAGAAGAAGGTAGAAGCACAGCAGTATCTGGTACTTGCCCTGAAGGCAGTACTGGCTGTCAAGGAGAATTTCAAACTGGATTACATAGTCGATTTCCTGAGAGGTCAGGAGTCGGAAACGCTTTTGGCCCATAAGCATGACTCGCTGGAGGAATTCGGTTCGGGTGCTGATGTGGAAGTAAGCATGTGGAATGCTATCCTTGCTCAGGCTCAGTTGAGCGGATATCTGGAGAAGGAAGTGGAGAACTACGGCATATTGAAGGTAACGAAAGAAGGAAAGAAATACCTGAAGAAACCGACTTCGTTCATGGTTGTAGAGGACAGCGACTACGATGGCGATTACGAAGAGATGGAAGAGGGTGGACAGTCGGTTGCTGATGAAACTCTGTATGCTATGCTCCTGTCGTTGAGAAAGAAAATAGCAAGACAATTCGATGTGCCCCCATATGTGGTGTTCCAAGATGTGTCGCTCGAGGCAATGACTACGCTCTATCCAATCACTCTCGAGGAGATGCAGAATATACCCGGTGTGGGTGCAGGAAAGGCAAAACGTTACGGCAAGGAGTTCTGCGACCTCATCAAGCAGTATTGCGATGAGAATGAGATAGAACGTCCTACCGACATGCGTGTCCGTACTGTTGCAAACAAATCAAAGGTTAAAGTAAACATTATTCATGGCATAGACCATCAGATAGATCTTGAGGAAATAGCAAAGTCGAACGGCATTGGATTTGATGAACTGCTGGATGAACTCGAGGCTATCGTTTACAGCGGAACAAAAATAAATATCGACTATTTCCTTGATGAAGAGTTGGACGAGGATTGCATTGACGAGATATATGAGTATTTCCGCTCGAGCGATACAGATGATTTGGATACAGCCGTGAAGAATATTGAAGGCGACTATGACGACGAGGTAATAAGACTTGTAAGAATCAAGTTTATCTCGGAAATGGCAAATTGATGGTCAATAAATTTTGTGGTTTTGTCATTTAGTCGTAACTTCGCACGCAATTAAATTATAACATACATATCTATATGTCATCATTTATTGCAGATAAAGTCATTATGGAAGGCTTGACGTACGATGATGTGCTCCTCGTACCAGGTTATTCAGAAGTCCTTCCGCGTGAAGTTTCCCTCACTACTAAGTTTTCTAGAAACATTGAACTGCGCATACCGTTCGTTACGGCGGCTATGGACACTGTTACTGAGGCTCCTATGGCTATTGCCATAGCACGTGAGGGTGGTATTGGTGTGATTCACAAGAATATGTCGATTGAGGAACAGGCTCGTCAGGTAGCAATTGTGAAGCGTGCTGAAAACGGTATGATATACGACCCTGTGACTATCATGCGTGGCAAGACGGTAGAGAATGCTCTTGCTATAATGGCAGAGTATCATATCGGTGGTATTCCAGTGGTTGACAAAGATAACAAGCTGGTCGGAATCGTAACGAACCGTGACCTTCGTTTCCAGACGGACATGAAACGTAAGATTGATGATGTAATGACGAAGGATAACCTTGTAGTTACTCATCAGCAGGCAGACTTGGCAAGTGCTTCGAAGATTCTGCTCGAACATAAAATAGAGAAACTCCCAGTCGTTGATGACGATAACCGTCTGATAGGTCTCATCACATATAAGGACATCACTAAGGCTGCCGACAAGCCTATGGCATGCAAGGACGGCAAGGGTCGTCTGCGTGTTGCGGCAGGTGTTGGAGTTACAGCCGACACGTTCCAGCGCATGGAAGCACTGGTGAAGGCAGGAGTCGATGCAATAGTAATCGATACGGCACATGGTCATTCGAAAGGTGTGATTGAGAAGGTTCGCGAAGCAAAGCAGAACTTCCCAGAGGTTGACATCGTTGTCGGCAACATAGCTACCGGAGATGCCGCCAAGGCTCTCGTTGAGGCTGGAGCAGATGCAGTAAAGGTCGGTATCGGTCCGGGTTCTATCTGTACGACTCGTGTAGTAGCCGGTGTAGGAGTTCCGCAGCTCAGTGCTGTATATGATGTGGCAATGGCTTTGGAGGGTACCGGAGTACCTTTGATTGCCGACGGAGGTCTGCGTTATTCCGGTGATGTGGTGAAGGCAATAGCAGCCGGAGGATACAGTGTTATGATTGGTTCGCTCGTAGCAGGAACCGATGAGGCTCCGGGTGAGACTATCCTTTACAATGGACGTAAGTTCAAGAGCTATCGTGGCATGGGTTCGCTCGAAGCTATGGAAAACGGTTCGAAAGACCGCTATTTCCAGGGCGGAGTAGAGGAGACAAAGAAACTCGTGCCGGAAGGTATTGCAGGTCGTGTTCCTTACAAGGGAACCGTTCAGGAAGTAATTTACCAGCTCGTTGGAGGTCTCCGTTCGGGTATGGGTTACTGCGGTGCTAAAGACATTCAGAGTCTGCACAATGCCAAGTTTACCCGCATCACTAATGCAGGTGTGCTTGAAAGTCACCCGCACGAGGTTATAATTACCAGTGAGGCACCGAACTACAGCCGTCCTCAGTAATAAGGAATAGAACATTGAACATTGAAAAATGTTTAGACATAAACCATCTCTCTGACTGCGTCCGCACTAATGTGGATGCAGTCTTTAGAACTACTATTATATGAAAAAATTGTTTTTTGCTGTTCTTGCAGCATCTTTTTGCAGCACAATGATGGGTCAGAGTACTGATCCTGTTATAATGAAAATAAACGGAAAGGATATTCTGCGTTCCGAGTTTGAGTATTCGTTCAATAAGAACAACGGTGATGGTGTGTTGGAGAAGAAGACCGTAGAAGAATACGTGCCATTGTATATCGACTTCAAGTTGAAGGTGGCAGAGGCAGAACGTGCAGGTATCGATACATTGAGCAGTATCCGCAACGAATTAGCTGGATACAAAGAGCAGATGGTGTTGCCTACAATTGTCGATTCTGCATATATCGAGCGTGAGGCAAGAAAGACTTATGACCTGACGGCTGCACGTTTTGGAACAGACGATGTGCTGACTGCTTCTCACATACTAGTCCTCTTGCGTCAGGATGCCTCTCCCGAAGACGAAGCAAAGGCAAAGGCTCGTATCGATTCCATTTACGGCATATTGAGAGCTGTGCCTGCAGCAGAACTCGAGACACGTTTTGCCGACATGGCCAAGGATTGCTCCGAAGACAAGGGCAGTGCCATGCGTGGCGGAGCTCTCGGTCAGTTTGGAAAAGGAATGATGATTCCCGATTTCGAGACAGCTGCATATGCTCTGAAGGCAGGCGAGATGTCAGCTCCGGTAAAGACTGTCGTCGGCTATCATATCATCTACATGAAAGACCGTCATCAGTTTGAGCCGTATGAACATCACCATGCAGCAATATTGCAGTTCCTCGATTCGCGTGGCATAAAACAGGCTTCAGCTAACGCTTATCTCGACTCTATAGCACGTCAGCGGAACGTAGAACGTGTAGTAGTGGTTGACAGTGTATTCAGCCGTTTGGCAGCCAACGATGCCGATGTGCGTAATCTGGCACAGGAATATTATGACGGGACACTGATGTACGAGATAAGCAAATCGGACGTGTGGGATAAGGCGCAGTCCGACGAGTTTGGACTTGAAAATTATTTCAATGCCAATAAGAAGAAATATGCGTGGGACAAACCGCGTTACAGTGGCATCATCATTCGCGGCAAAGACGAGTCTGTAGTTGCTAAAGCAAAGAAACTGATTAAGAAAGTGCCTGAACCTGATTGGGCTCAGACTATTGTAAGCGCGTTGAATACCGACTCGGTTAAAGTTGTGCGTATCGAACGCGGACTCTTTAAGCAGGGCGATAATGCCACAATCGACCGTCTGGCATTCGGTGATAAGACAAAAGAAGTCAAGCAGGTGAAGAACTATCCTGCCACCGGTGTATATGGCAATAAAGTTAAGAAACCGCGTACATATAAGGATGTCAAGGGACAGGTGATTACCGACTATCAGAACGAGAAGGAGCGTGAGTGGGTTGAAGGATTGCGTAGCAAATACGAAGTGATAGTGTACGATGAGGTTGTAAAAACTGTAAACAAACATTGATTCCGATGAAAAAAATATACAGAATACTTCTGTCTGTCGTGCTTTTGGGTGGTCCATTCTCAATGGTTCATGCCCAGAGTGCCCCGAACGTAGTTGACGAAGTGGTATGGATAGTCGGTGACGAAGCCATCTTGAGGTCTGACGTAGAGAATGCCCGTCTCGAGGCTCTCTCTCAAGGTCAGCGATTGGATGGCGACCCATACTGCATCATTCCAGAGAACCTTGCAATTCAGAAACTGTTCCTTCATCAGGCTGCCATCGACTCAGTTCAAGTGTCCGACAGCGAGGTGTTTCAGCGTGTAGATCAGCGTATAAACTACTACATCCAGCAGCTGAACGGAAAAGAGAAGATGGAAGAATACTTCGGAAAGACAACCTCGCAGATTCGTGAACAGCTATACGACATGGTACGAGACGACATGCTGACGGGTGAAGTACGTGCCTCCTTGGTGAAGGATGTGAAGGTAACACCGGCTCAGGTGCGTCGCTACTTCAAAGACCTTCCCGAAGACAGTCTGCCATTTATTCCTACCAAGGTGGAGTGTCAGATTATTGTACGTAATCCAGTGATAGAACCGGAAGAGATAGAACGTGTGAAGGCGGAATTGCGCGACTATACTGAACGTGTCAACTCCGGACGTTCACAGTTCTCCACTCTAGCAGTTATGTATTCCGAAGATACAGGTACAGCCCGTCAGGGTGGTGAGTGTGGATTTGCTGGTCGAGGTAGTTTCGTTCCCGAATTTGCAAATGTCGCGTTCAGTCTGAACGACCCTAAAGCAGTGTCGAAGATAGTAGAAACGGAATACGGTTTTCATATCATACAGCTTATTGAAAAACGTGGTGATCAGATAAACGTACGCCATATTCTGCGCAAACCGCGTGTGTCTAACGATGCTTTCACTCAGGCAATTAACGACTTGGACTCTATTTCCGACGAAATCCGTCGTGGTCTTTATACTTTCGACGAATGCACTCAGTATGTATCGCAAGACAAAGAGACACGCAACAACTACGGTAATATGTTCAACGCAGAAGACAACTCGTCAAAGTTTGAAATAAAAGATTTACCTGCCGACGTGGCAAAAGTTGTGAGTACCATGAATATAGGTGAGATATCAAAGCCTTTTATCATGGTCAACAACAAAGGAAAGGAAGTTGTTGCCATAGTTAAATTGAAGAATAAAATCAATGGTCACCGTGCCAATATGGCCGACGACTACCAGGCTATGCAGGATGTTGTTGTCGAGAAGCAGAGCATAGAGAAGATTACCAACTGGATACGCGAGAAGCAGCAGACAACCTATATACACATCAACGAAGAGTGGAGTAACTGCGAATTCCAGTATCCAGGGTGGATAAAATGAGGTCTGAGGTAAGATGTATGAGGTGTGAAGTATGAAGAAAAACGGTTCGAACATATCCTCCCGTTTATTAGTGGGTATAATGTGCCTATTTGTTTTCGGCATGTTATTTGCTTCGATAGCTCCTGCCAATAAGGAAGGGAAGAAATCGGACGAGCAGATTCACCTCATTCATTCCGACATCCTCTACAAGAACTGGCAAGACCCTCGTGCCGACATTCTGATTGGACACGTACGCTTATACCACGATGGCGTTTTTCTCGATTGCGACAGTGCCCGTTTCTATAAGGAAGAAAATTCATTTGACGCTTTCGGCCATGTGAAGATGGTACAGGGTGACACCGTCACACTTACCAGCGACACACTCCTTTACGACGGGTACGAGATGAAAGCCCGTGCACGTGGTAATTGTGTGCTCATCGATAAGAAGACACGTCTCGAAAGTGAGAATCTGGACTACGACCGTGTTTATAGTGTAGGCATGTACCTGTATGGAGGTACCCTCTACGATGGCGACAATGTGCTAGTGAGCGACTGGGGGCAACTTACCACCACAACCCACGAAGCATTCTTCACTGATAACGTAGTGCTGACCAATCCGCAGTTTAAGCTCGTAACCGATACGCTTTATTACTACACTGATACAGAAATTGCCCGCATTGTTACACCCTCGAACATCATTACCGATGACGGCACATTCATATATGGTATAAAAGGAGATTATGCTACGAAGACGGGTGAAGCATTCTTGCTCAATCGTTCGTATATAATCAAAGATATGCGCAAGGTAGAAGGTGACAGTATTCATACCGACAAGCGTACAGGATTTAGCGAAGTTTTCGGTAATGCAATAATTACCGATGAGGAGAACGACTGCATGATAACAGGCAACTACTGTTCTTATGACGATAGTACCGGCACTGCTGTAGCGACAGACAGTGCTGTGGCATATGAGTATTCGCAACCACCTGACACACTTTTCCTTCATGGTGATACGCTGAAGATGTTTACCTACAACATGAACACCGACTCCGTATATCGTGATATGCACGCATATCATCATGTACGTTTCTTCCGCAACGATGTACAAGGAGTGTGCGACTCGATGGTTACCCACGAGTTGGACTCTTGTACTTACATGTACGGACAACCCATATTGTGGAACGAGGAGCAACAACTATTCGGTGAAGAAATCCGCATCTACAATAATGACAGCACCATCGACTGGATACATGTAATCGACCAGGCCACCACCATCGAGCAGGTCGATTCAGTCTCCTATAATCAAGTAGAATCCAAAGAAATGTTCTGCTATTTTGTCGATGGACAGATAGACCATAATGTAGCTAAAGGTAACGTCTATGTTGATTATTTCATGAACGAAGATGATGGCACGCGTATAGGTATGAACTATTCGGAGAGCACAGAGCTTATAATCTACATGGAAAACAAAAAAGTGAAGAAAATATGGATGCCGGCTGCTACCGGCACGGTTTATCCCGACCTGATGATACCTACAGACAAACGTTACCTAAGCCGTTTTGCTTGGTTTGATTATATTCGTCCTACCGACCGTTATGATATATTCCAGTGGCGTTCGAAAGACGATAAGAATATTCTGAAGAAGACAGAACGCCGGCAAGTACCGTTGCAGAAACTGGAAAAACTGAAACATAAAAAATAACATATACGCTCATGGGAATGTTTTCAGTACGTAAGCCTCGTGGCTTTCAGCACAATTACATATACTATGACCCTCGCAAAGAGAAACTCGAGAAGATTGAAGAAAATGCAAAGCGCGAACTGGGTTTGTTACCTGAGAAAGAATTTACTCCCGAGGATATACGGGGAAGGTTCGTGAATGCTACAACTCATCTGAAACGTAGGAAGGAAAGCGGCAAGAAACCCCTGCCGTATGGTATTCTCATATTTGCAATAATAATTCTTCTGCTCGTAATGCGTTATATCATTACTGGCAGAATGATGCTGTAGAAATAAATGAAGGAAGACGTAATACATCTTTTACCAGATTCCGTAGCCAATCAGATTGCAGCAGGCGAAGTAGTTCAACGACCATCATCCATAGTAAAGGAGTTGGTCGAGAACTCTATTGATGCCGAGGCGAAAACCATTCAAGTATTTGTCGTTGACGGAGGCAAAACCAATGTGCAAGTAATAGATGACGGAAAAGGAATGTCGGAAACAGATGCACGCCTGTCGTTCGAACGTCATGCCACTTCGAAAATCAGTCAAGCCTCCGACTTGTTCTCACTCAGCACTATGGGCTTTCGTGGAGAGGCACTGGCTTCGATTGCAGCTGTTGCGCAAGTGGAACTTAAAACACGTCGTAACGAAGACGAACTTGGAACATATATTCAGATAGCAGGCTCACATATTGAAGGACAAGAACCCACTGTTTGTCCAGTTGGGTGTAACTTCTCAGTCAAGAATCTTTTTTTTAATGTTCCGGCACGTCGTCGTTTTTTAAAGTCCAATCAGACAGAACTTAATAACGTCATTTCGGATTTTGAGCGTATAGTGCTTGTCCATCCTCAGGTTTCTTTCAGTTTGCACAGTAATGGTGTGGAAGTATTCAATCTTCCTCAATCATCAGTGCGTCAGCGTATTATTAATGTGTTTGGTAAAAAACTGAATTCCGACCTTTTGCCAATTGAAGTTGAGACATCGCTAGCAAGCATTTCCGGATATGTCGCAAAACCCGAAACAGCTAAGAAGAAGGGTGTCCACCAGTATTTCTTCGTTAACGGAAGATACATGCGTCATCCATATTTTCATAGTGCTGTTATGCGAGCTTACGATGGCATGATTCCAGCTGGTGAACATGTTTCATATTTTATTTATTTCAAGGTGTCGCCAGCTGATATCGACGTAAATGTGCATCCAACGAAGACGGAGATAAAGTTTGACAACGAACAAGCTATATGGCAAGTGCTCTCGGCTGCGGTTCGTGAGGCGCTGGGGCAGTTTTGCAGTGTTCCTCTTATTGATTTTGATGTTGAGGGACGTCCTGACATCCCAACAATAGGTACTTCGAAGGAAATACCTCAACAGCCTAAGCCTGCCACTACTTCCTACAATCCGTTCCACAGCACAAATCCACATCCGGTAGCAGGGTGGGAGCGACTGTACAAACAGAGTGGGGATGGAAGCGAATTCTCCTTTGATAGTCTTGTTCCTAGTGAATTGACAAATGATGGAAATGCTGAGCTGTCTCAATCGACTTTGAATATTTGGAATGACGATGAACTGGAAATGTCATCATCTGTTTATGGTGAGGCGTTACCTAAATTTCAGTATAAGGGACGGTATATTATTTACCCAGATAGTGATGGACTGATTGCTGTTGATCAACATCGGGCTCATATACGTATCCTTTACGAACAAAACATGCAGTGCTTGAATCAACATCCACGCCCTACTCAGAAACAATTGTTTCCTGAAATCATCCAGTTCAGTAAAGCAGAGTCTTTGGTTCTTGAAACATCGCTTGACGATTTGCTCTCCCTTGGTTTTGAACTTTCCAATCTTGGTGGTGGCTCTTATTCTGTTGATGGTGTGCCCATAGAGCTCCAAGGATTAAACATTGATAAGCTTCTTCACGAGATTGTAGGTTCCCTTATGAATCATCCCATTTTAGAAAACGCAAAGGAAGCGTGGGAAACAATTTCTCTTATTATGGCCCGTGAGGCAGCAATCGTATATGGTCAGGTGCTTTCCGATGCAGAAATGGAACAGCTGCTTCGTGATCTCTTTGCTACTTCGGCTCCGGCTCGCACGCCCGATGGCAAGATTATCTATGCTACCATCGATTTCCGACAGATTGATAATATGTTCTAGCAGAAACATTTTTTTTTCTATTTTTATTTTGTCATGTAAACAAGAATGCCTACCTTTGCACTCGGTTTTGAAAATAGGACTTGTGGAGACAAGGTTTCCTTCGAAACTATCGGGATGTAGTACAGTTGGTAGTATACTTGGTTTGGGACCAAGGGGTCGCACGTTCGAGTCGTGTCATCCCGACATAATTTAGGGCGTTTAGCTCAGCTGGTTCAGAGCATCTGCCTTACAAGCAGAGGGTCGGCGGTTCGAATCCGTCAACGCCCACTTTCATAAAGAGAGCATACGCTCTCTTTTTTGTTTTGTTAAAAGTGTGAAATGTTCAGTGTCTGATATGATGAATTTCACAAATATTTTGTAACTTCGCACCCAATTACGTCAAATAACAGGTAGTAATGGGAAAGATAATTGCTTTAGCAAATCAGAAAGGTGGGGTAGGCAAGACCACGACCACGGTTAATCTTGCTGCTTCGTTGGCAACCTTGGGCAAAAAAGTATTAGTGGTTGATGCTGATCCTCAGGCAAATGCTTCGTCTGGAATGGGTGTCGATATTCAGCAGGTAGATGTATCTGTCTATGATTGTATAGTTGGCGGTGTTGATCCCCATGAAGCTATATTCACATCTGATATAGAAGGTTTGGATGTTCTTCCGAGTCATATCGACTTGGTAGGTGCAGAGATAGAGATGCTCGATATGGAGCATAGGGAAAAAGTTTTGAAGAAGGTTCTCGAACCTCTGCGTGTCGAGTACGATTATATATTCATAGATTGTTCGCCTTCGTTGGGACTGATTACAGTCAATTCACTTGCAGCTGCCGATTCGGTAATCATACCTGTACAATGTGAATATTTCGCATTGGAAGGCATCAGCAAGCTCTTGAACACTATAAAGATAATCAAATCTAAATTAAATCCGAAACTAGAGATAGAGGGGTTTCTCCTTACGATGTTTGACTCACGCCTGCGTTTGGCAAATCAAATTCATGAGGAAGTCAAACGCCATTTCCAAGGACTGGTATTCAAGACAATTATTCAGCGTAACGTGAAGTTGTGCGAAGCTCCAAGTCATGGTGTACCATGTATCCTGTACGATGCATCATCGGCAGGAGCAAAGAATTATATGGCCTTGGCAAAGGAAATAGTAAAAGCAAATAAGTAAAATTTACTGAGAAAAATGGCAGTAAAAAAGAAGTATGCATTAGGACGTGGACTCGACGCACTTATTTCGACCGATGAAGTAAGTACAAGTGGTTCGTCTATTATAAATGAGATAGATGTCAATCTTATTGATGCAAATCCCAATCAGCCACGTCGTGAGTTTGACAGTGAGTCGCTACAGGAACTTGCCGACTCTATAGAAGAATTAGGTATTGTTCAACCCATCACCCTTCGAAGGATGGATGATGGACGTTATCAGATTATTGCAGGTGAACGTCGCTGGCGTGCTTCTGTGATGGTTGGTCTGAGCACCATCCCAGCTTATATTCGTACAGCTGACGATGAGAATATGATGGAGATGGCACTGATTGAAAATATACAGCGCCAGGACCTGAATCCGCTCGAAATAGCTTTAGCGTACCAGCATCTTATCGACCACTATGGACTGACTCAGGAGAAACTGAGCGATAAGGTGGGAAAGAAACGAGCTACGGTGGCAAATTATCTGCGTCTGCTCAAATTACCAGCTCCAGTACAGGTTGCTTTGCAAAACGGAGAGATTGATCCCGGACATGCACGTGCGCTATTGGCTCTCGACGACCCGAAAGCTCAGGTAAATCTGTTCCGCGATGTGCAGCAGAAGGGTTATTCTGTGCGTCAAGTGGAAGACATCGTAAAGAAGGTAAAGTCGGGTGAGATGGATTTGAAGACCTCGAGGAAGACTATGAGCATGACTCTGCCGAAGGAATATGAGGTGATGTGCGGACAACTCTCACAGGCTCTCGATACAAGTGTCAAGATATCTGTTGGTGCTGGTAATAGTGGTCGGTTGACTTTCTCGTTTAAGAATGCTGACGAGCTGAAATCAATAATCCAGAAGATATTGCATAATTAAGAAAGTACCCCCGACATTGAGAGCCCTGATATTATACATATTGCTTGCGTTTATGTGTGTGGATTTATCTGCACAGAGTGTTGACAGTGTGAAGACGAAGACAAGTAGTTCGGAATCCTATACTGTCGCGGTGGATAGTGTCAGCGCTGTTGATTTCGAAGAGGTAAATCAGAAGGTGGAGGCAGAAACTGTAGTGGAGTTAGATACCGTCGGCACAGAGGTGCATCTGCTTACAGCTTCCGATGTTGAGACTCCGTCGCAGGCGATTGATACAAAACGTTGGATTCCCGACCCTAAGAAGGCTCTGTGGCTTGCAATTGTTTTTCCGGGTGCCGGACAGATTTATAATCGCAAATACTGGAAACTGCCTTTGATTTATGGTGGTTTTATTGGTTGTGCATATGCGTTGATGTGGAACGGTACGATGTATCGTGACTATTCGCAGGCATATCAGGATATTATGGACAACGACCCGAACTCAAAGAGTTACGAGGATTTCCTGCCTCCGGGCTATGACGTGGATGGACGCTTGGAGTATTTGCAGAGTCTCTTCAAACGAAAAAAGAATTATTTCCGACGCTATCGTGACTTGAGTATATTCTGTATGATAGGGGTATATCTGCTTTCTATCGTTGATGCATATGTCGATGCGGAGCTGTCGAGTTTTGACATCTCGCGCGACCTCACGATGAAGGTGCGTCCTACAATATTCAATGAGCGTCATACCGCTCGCAGTAATATGCTGAGTGGTAATACGTATGGTTTGCAGTGCAGCCTTAATTTCTAGCTGTTTACAAATTGTTATGAAATCTGTTTATATTGAAATATTGATACTGACTTTGTTCGCTTGCATATCCGGTGCCAGAGCACAGGTGAGTTATGAGGTGGATGACACGATTCAGGGTGAGGCTGTAGATATGCCAATCGGAGTGTTCGTGACTGAAGAGGATTTAGACAGCGACCTGGTAGCTGATTCTGTGACGGATGGACAATCGGGGACGTTCAGTTTTGAAGACTCTGTTATTATAAGTCGTCTGTCCCTGATACCTACTACTATTGAAATGCCGCTTAATAATGTAACTCGCAGATACATACAAAACTACAGCCGTCGTTATAACCCGTCGGTTTCAGCCATGCTGGCATCTATCGACTTTTATTCTCCAATATTTGAGGAAGCACTTGAGCGCTATGAATTACCGCTCGAGCTGAAATATCTACCTGTCATCGAATCTGCATTACGCCCTTCTGCCACAAGTCGTGTCGGAGCGGCAGGATTATGGCAGTTCATGCCTGCTACCGGTCGGCGTTACGGATTGGTCATCAATACTCTGGTTGATGAGCGACGTGACCCTATAAAATCAAGTGAGGCTGCTGCTCACTATCTCAGCGACCTGTATAATATGTTCGGTGACTGGGGGTTGGCTATTGCTGCATACAACTGCGGCGAACGAAACATACAGAAAGCTATTATTCGTTGTGGTAATCCAGAAAATGCTGATTTCTGGACTATCTACAACCATTTGCCACATGAAACTCGTGGATATGTGCCTGCGTTTATTGCCGCCAATTACATAATGACGTATTATTATGAGCACGGTATCGAACCACGTGAAAAGACACTGCCCGACGAGGTAGATACTGTTATGGTTGTTGCCGACATTCATTTCGACCGCATATCCAGTGTGTGTGGTTTGGACATTGACGGTCTGAAGGTGCTCAATCCGCAATATCGCCGCAATATCGTGCCGGCAAACTATGCTCTCTGTCTGCCGGTTGAAGCCGTAGAGCCATATCTTAATTATGAGAGTACAGTATATTCGGGTAATATATCTGGTCTGCGCCGTGCTACCGTGGCAGACATGCCTCAGTATGAACCCGCTAAGTCGCGTTACCGCAAAGGGAAAAAGAGTCGGCGTGGTCAGTCGTCGGGCAGTAAGAATGTAACAGTCCGCAGCGGTGACAGCCTGTCGGCAATAGCTAAGCGTAACGGGACTTCTGTCGCAAAACTGAAACGGCTCAATGGTATTAAAGGTGATAAGATTCGTGCAGGACAAAAAATACGTGTAAAATAAGATTTCTGCTTATGGAAGACGATTTGGTAAAACAGCAAATGGAAGATAAGATGGTGGAGGAGGAGTTTCAGAGCCTTCTTGACTCCTACTTATCGACAAAACATAGGAAGAAGGTTGAAATCATTACAAAGGCTTTCAACTTTGCCAAACATGCACACAAGGGAGTGCGACGTCTTTCAGGCGAACCATATATCATGCACCCTCTGGCGGTAGCTAAGATTGTCAGTTCAGAGATTGGACTCGGCAGTACATCTATCTGTTCTGCGCTGCTTCACGATGTTGTTGAAGACACCGACTACACCGTAGAGGACATTGAGAATATGTTTGGTGCAAAGATTGCCCAGATTGTTGATGGACTGACGAAAATCTCAGGTGGTATCTTTGGCGATCATGCTTCGGCCCAGGCAGAGAATTTCAAGAAGTTGCTACTCACGATGAGCGATGACATACGTGTCATCCTGATTAAGATTGCCGACCGTCTGCACAATATGCGTACTCTTGGTGCTCAGGCTCCGAACAAGCGTTATAAGATTGCAGGTGAGACTCTGTATATATATGCTCCGCTGGCAAACCGACTCGGACTCAATAAAATAAAGAGCGAGCTGGAAGATTTGAGTTTCCGTTACGAGCATCCCGACGAATATAAGGCGATTGTCAACAAACTGGCTGACACACAGACTGAACGTAACACAATCTTCGATTCGTTTACTGCCCCGATTCGTAAGCAGTTGGATGCTATGGGACTCAGCTACGAAATCATTCAGCGTGTCAAGACTCCATATTCCATATGGCGTAAGATGCAGACAAAGAACATCCCGTTCGAGGAGGTGTACGACATACTTGCGGTGCGTATCGTATTTACTCCGAAGGAGCCGGCTGCCGAACTGAACGAGTGTTTTGATATCTATGTGGGTTTGTGTAAGATATATTCATCGCATCCCGACCGTCTGCGCGACTGGGTTAGCCACCCGAAGGCTAATGGATATCAGGCTCTTCATGTCACACTGATGTCGCCTAAGGGTGAGTGGATTGAAGTGCAGATTCGTTCTCAACGCATGAACGAGATTGCAGAGAAAGGTTTGGCTGCCCATTGGAAATATAAGGACGGAGAGAAGACGGAAACTACGGCAGAAGTGGAACTTGACAAGTGGCTTACTACAATCAAGGAAATCCTCGACGACCCTCAGCCCGATGCCATGGATTTCCTCGACACTATCAAACTCAATCTCTTTGCCAGCGAGATATTCGTATTCACTCCGAAGGGAGAGCTGCGAACGATGCCTGCCGGCAGTACGACACTCGATTTCGCTTTTACCATCCATACATTTGTTGGTAGCCACTGCATAGGAGCCAAAGTGAATCATAAGCTTGTACCTATCAATCATAAACTGCAGAGTGGCGACCAGGTAGAGATTCTGACATCGAAGTCTGCTCATCCGACACGCGAATGGCTGTCGTATGCTACGACGGCAAAGGCGACCACCAAGATACTTGCTATCCTGCGTCGCGAGGAGCGTGAGACCAGTCGTCGGGGTGAAGAGAAATTCTTTGCGTTCCTTCAGAATAATAGCATTCCGCGTGACAGCGTAACAATTGAGAAACTCTGCAAACTGCACGATTGTCAGAAGCTGGAGCAGCTGCTGATAGCTATAGGAGAGGGCAAGGTGCAGCTCGGACCGTCGGATGTCAGTCAGTTGAAGGAAAAGAAAACTCAGAGTTGGCGACGTCTGTTCTCGTTCGGTAACAAGACTGTTCCGTCGTTACCGTTTTTTGACGACCATGCCGAACAGATTGACCGCAAGAAGACCGTAATGCTGACCGACGAGAGCATCCGAAGCCGTTACACATTGGCTGAGTGCTGCCGTCCTATCCCCGGCGATGCCATAATGGGATATATCGACGACAATAACCATGTTGTTATTCATAAGGTTAAATGTCCTAGGACTCAGATACTTAAGTCAGCTCATGGCAACCGTGTTCTCAGTGCAGAATGGGATACAAGCGATATAGCCGAATTCCCTGTTGATATCAATATAAAGGGAATTGACAACAAGGGACTCTTGTTGGGTGTTACGAAGATAATTTCCGAGATGCACGACATCAACATCAGCAAATTGAATGTTGAGTGTGAGAACGGACTCTTCGACTGCAATGTTCAGGTCAATGTGCATAACACGAAAGACGTGAAGAATCTGGTCTCGGCCATAGGAAAGTTGCCGGACGTGAAGGAGGTTAGCCGAGTGTAAGCGCCTCGCTCACACGATTTGTCAGTTCTACATACTCCTGAACCGACAGCTGTTCAGGTCTTCGGTTGAATATCTCATCTTCCAGTAGCGGACAGTCCTTTGGCAGAATCTGTTTCATTCCGTTTCTCATCATTTTTCTGCGCATAGTGAACACAGTCTTCACAATTCTACGGAACAGTTGCTCGTCGCAGCCTAGCGACTGAGACTGATTACGTGTCATCCTTATTACAGCACTTTTTACTTTTGGTGGTGGATTGAAAACGTGCTCATGGACTGTAAACAGGTATTCCACGTCGTACCATGCCTGAATCATGATACTCAGTACGCCGTATGCTTTCGAACCCGGTCGGGCAGCTATTCGTTCTGCCACTTCTTTCTGAATCATACCCGTGCAGCATGGAATCAGGTCTTTGTTGTCAAGCATGTGAAAGAAAATCTGACTCGATATGTTGTATGGATAATTCCCTGTCAGTACGAAAGGACGTCCGTCAAACACCTTAGTGAGATCCAGCCGCAGAAAGTCAGCTTCGATGATGCCGTCGCTCAGCGTTGGGTAGTGCTGTTGCAGGTATGGAACCGACTCGCGGTCTATTTCCACAACCTTCAGTTCTCGTCCTTTCTGCATCAGAAATTGGGTAAGCACACCCATGCCTGGACCGACTTCCAAGATGGGCAGAGGTGCACATATATCTACCGTGTCAGCAATCCTGCTGGCTATCTGTAAGTCGGTTAAAAAGTGCTGACCTAAAAACTTCTTTGGTTTTACGTTATTCATTAGAAGAAAAATATCTATCTTTGCCAATCGAAGGGCGAAGATACAAATAAGCGAGGGAATTCAAAAGAGAAATGAAGAAAAACTCATTAAAAAAGATTCTGAACGTAACCATTCCGTTTCTGCTTGGCGGTGGCATCCTCTATTGGATGTACCGCGACTTCGATTTCTCTATCCTCTCGCAGACATTCGCCAACGACATGAAATGGGGATGGTTGCTTTTCTCGCTTTTATTTGGCATAAGTGCACAGATATTCAGGGCTTTGCGTTGGCATCAGTCGCTCGAGCCCCTTGACGAGCATCCTCGTCTTTCCGATTGCGTTCATGGAGTGTTCATCTCCTATGCTTCCAGTCTCATCATTCCACGTAGCGGCGAATTTACCCGTTGTGCTATTCTGTCTAAATACGATGGCACATCATTTTCGAAGGCTTTCGGCACAGTCGTTACCGAACGTATCATCGACTCGCTGCTGCTTCTCCTCTTTGCGCTTTGTGTCATGCTCAGCCAGTTGAACGTCTTTCTGCGATTCTTCGATACTACCGGTACGGATATCGTAGGTTTTCTGCATGGCTTTACGGCAACGGGCTATATCGTTACGGCAATATGTATTGTGGTCACAGCATTCTTCCTGTGGTTCGCCCTTCGAAAGGTAAGCTTGCTTTCCGGATTGTGGCAGACCTTGGCAAATGTGAAAGAAGGAATAATGTCGTTGAGGAACGTACATAACAAGCCTCTCCTCGTCTTCTATTCCGTAATGATATGGGTGAGCTATTTCCTTCACTATGCCGTCACGTTCCGTTGTTTCGGATTTACTTCCGACCTTGGCATCACCGTTGCTCTCGTCAGTTTCATAGTGGGAAGCATATCAGTCATCGTGCCCACACCCAACGGAGCCGGTCCTTGGCACTTTGCCGTTAAGACAATACTTATATTATATGGTGTTTCGGCTACTGATGCCGTCACCTTCGTACTTATCGTACACACCGTGCAGACGGCGCTCATCCCGCTGCTTGCCATCTATTCGTTAGCAATGTTAGGACTACGTAAAACAAAATAAAAGCATAATTCACAATGGAAGTAAAAGATTTAACCCCTCAGGTTGTTTGGCGCAACTTCTACAGCCTCACACAGATTCCACGTCCATCGGGCAAGACCCAGCGCGTGGCACAGTTTCTCGTTGATTTCGCTCAGTCACATGGTGCTGATGCACATATCGACGAAGTAGGTAACGTACTTATCTACAAACCAGCCACAAAGGGTTTCGAGAAGAAAGCCGTCACCATGCTTCAGGCTCACATGGACATCGTGGCTCAGAAGACAAAGGACTCAAAGCATAACTTCGATACCGATCCGCTCGATGTATATGTAGATGGCGACTGGGTTACAGCTCGCGACACCACACTTGGAGCCGACGACGGCATGGGAGTTGCTGCGGCTATGGCAATCATCGAGGATGATAGCGTAGAGCACGGTCCGCTTGAGATACTCATCACTCGTGACGAGGAGACTGGCATGGATGGAGCCTTTGGCTTGAAGCCTGGAATCCTTAAGAGTAAATACCTGCTTAATCTTGACTCCGAGATGGAGGGTGAGATAACTATTGGATGTGCAGGCGGCGAGGATGTAAACTGCGACATGCAATATCAGGAGATGAGCGTCGAACCTGAAGGAATGATTGCTTATCGCGTTTTGGTGAAAGGTCTTCATGGCGGTCATTCCGGCATCGAGATTCATAAAGGCTATGCCAATGCCAACAAACTGATGGCTCGTTTCCTCTTTGCGGCAGTCAACATGCGTCTGGCTCTGCTCAGCAGCATGCACGGAGGCAATATGCACAATGCCATTCCTCGTGATTGTGAGGCAGTTGTCGTCGTTCCAAAGAAAGACGAGAAGGAATTCCTTGCTCTCGTTGAGAAGAGCCAGAAGACATTTACTGCTGAATATCGTGATGTCGAGGGTAAAGATGTTGAGTTCGTTGCAGAACCATGTGACATTCCTACGTCAATAGTCCCGATTGAGATACAGGAGAACCTCATCAATGCCCTCATGGCTTGTCACGATGGAGTTCTGCGTTACATACCAACGATTCCCGACCTCGTCGAGACATCGAGCAACCTCTCCATCGTCAACATAGGAGCCGGTTCAGCACATGTGATGATACTTGCCCGTTCGTCGCAGGACAGCATGAAGCAGTTCCTCTGCAATCGCCATCTGGCTTGTTTCTCTATGGCTGGCATGCAAGTCAAGCTTAGCGGAAGCTATAGCGGATGGCAGCCAAATCCGAGCAGCCGTCTTGTTGACATTATGGTGAATGTATATGAAAAGCTCTTTGGCAACAAACCTCTCGTAGGAGCTTGTCACGCCGGACTCGAATGTGGCATCATTGGAGCCAAATATCCTGAGATGGATATGGCAAGTTTCGGTCCCACCCAGTTGGCAATCCACACTCCCGACGAGCGTGTCAACATCAAGACCGTCCAGAAATTCTACACCTTCATCTTGGAAATCCTTAAGAACATTCCCGAGGAATAACTAACAACTAACGACTCAAATACATGGCATTAAATCTAAACAAAGACGTAAAACTTTACTACTCCATTAGTGAGGTTGCGCAGAAATTCAACGTGACTGAAACCCTTCTCCGCTATTGGGAGAAAGAGTTCCCCAACATCAAGCCCGAGAAAGGGGGCAGGGGAGTACGTCAGTATTCAAAGGAAGACCTCGAACAGGTTGAACTCGTTTACAACCTCGTGAAAGTTCGCGGACTGACCCTTCAGGGAGCACGCGATGCCATCAAGGCACGTGGAAAGAATGTAAAATCGCAGGTTGACATCGTAAATCGTCTGACCAACGTGCGTAACGAACTGCAGGCTATCAACAAGCACCTCAACGGCTTGGTGTAAAAATTATGCCCTCAGTATGTTAAGTTCCTCCCCATTATGGGGGAGGTCAGGTGGGGCTTACTGCACTTTTCCCTGCTTTATCAGTTCGTCGCGAACCCTGAACAGCAGATAGATTTGTCCGGAATACGTGGGATTGTCTGACTTCTTGAACGCTACGGTACGTGAGCTTTCAACCAACAGTTTGACATCCTTCACGTTTACTCCGTGCCCGAGGTCAACTGTGTTCTCGTAGTGCTGTTCGTCAAACCACTTGTACAGTTCCTTTACTTCCTCTTCTGTATAAGTACTCTTATATTCCATCTTTATACTTCTTTAATGCGTTAATCATCTCTTTTGCAGCGCGTTCCGATGCTCCCGGCCCACCCAGTATCTGGTTCATCTCCTCGTAGTCGCCGAGCATCTGTTCGCGTCTCTTTCCGCCTGGCAGAATCTCAGCCAAGTGGCGTTCCACATTCTCTACGGTCATGCCGTCGGCAACCAGTTCCGTTACTATCTCCCTGCCTGCTACGAGGTTTACGAGCGAGATGAAAGGCACGTGCAGAACCAGTTTCCTTGCGAGTGAGAACAGCTTCGGCGGAGTTATATAGTAGCACACTACTTGTGGCACTCGCAGAATGGCTGTCTCCAGCGTGGCTGTACCCGATGTGACCAGAGCCGCCGTAGCTTCTCTCAGAATCGTGTAAGTCTGTCCGAACTTCACTTCCGCGTTGATGCCCTGAGGTATGTAACGCTTATAGTAATCCAGCTCTATGTTCGGCGCTCCGGCTATGACCAGTTTGTAGTCCTTGAACCGGCTTGCTGCTGTCAGCATCTTCTTCAGGTTGTCCTTTATCTCCTGACGGCGCGACCCGGCCAGAATGGCGATAGTAGGTTTCTCGTTTTGCCCATTTTGCCCAATAACCCCATTCTGCTTATCCTTCTCAATCGCATCTACACACGGATTTCCCACATAGTGGATAGGGAACTGCCTGTCGGCAAACCACTTCACTTCAAAAGGCAGGATTGAGAACAGTTCGTCCACGTCGCGGCGGATATTCTTTATCCTGTACTCCTTCCATGCCCAAATCTTCGGACTGATATAATAGAACACGGGACAAATCTTCTGCTTATGTACATATTCCGCAATCTTCAGATTGAATCCTGGATAGTCAATCAGAATGACAACGTCGGGCTTCCAGTCTGCGATATCCTGCTTGCACATCGCCATATTCTTGAGGATAGTACCTAGATGAAGTATTACTGGCACTATCCCCATGTATGCCATTGCTTTGTAGTGTGTTACAAGCGTACCTCCTATGGCTTGAATCTGCTCTCCTCCGATGAATCGGAACTCGGCATTCGTGTCCTGAGCCTTCAGTTCCTTCATCAGGTTGCTACCATGCAAGTCGCCCGATGCTTCGCCTGCTATCAGATAATACTTCATAGTTTTTAATTGGCTGTTTCCTTTTCAAGTTCCTCCCCATTATGGGGGAGGTTAGGTGGGGCCTTTTATTTTTCTAATATTCTCAAATCCCTGAACGAGCTATACGCAGTCATGTCGAGCTGAATCGGCGTGATGGCCACATATCCGTGTTCGTAAGCCCACGTGTCCGTAGTCTCGTCGTTAGGGTTGATTGGTGCGTAATAACCTGCAATCCAGTAATATTTCCAGTTGTGTGGGTGAACCATCTCCTGCCACTCGTCGTGCCAGTCGCCCATACCCATCTTGGCTACCTTTATGCCCTTGAACTCCTCTCGCGGCGGGGCGTTCACGTTCAGGCATACCCCTTCGGGAAGTCCCTCTTTCAGGAGGTATTCCACGATGCGTTCCACAACGGGGCGCATAGCCGCGAAATTAGCATCCTCGTCCAGATACCCGCTCGATATTGCAGCAGAAGGCACATACTTGATACATCCTTCAATCGCCACACTCATCGTTCCTGAGTAGTGGGCATTGATGGCGCAGTTGTTCCCGTGGTTTATGCCTCCCAGCACGATGTCCGGGCGGCGGGGTAGGAGAACCTCGAAAGCCATCTTTACGCAGTCGATGGGTGTCCCTGTGCACGACCATATCGTCACGCCTTCCTCCTCACGTACCAATTTATTCCTTACGGGCGTGTGTGCACTGATAGACATTGCAGCTCCGCTGCGGGCTCCGTCGGGTGCCACCACGAATACGTCGCCAAACTTCTTCACCATATCTATCAGGGCATACAGACCCTTGGCCTGCACGCCGTCGTCGTTGCTTATCAATATCAGTGGACGTTCCATTTTTGCTTCTTCTTTTTGCCCTGCAAAGTTACGATTAAGTTTGAGAAATAATGAAAAAAACAAGATTATTTGAAAATTTTCCCGTTTTTATTTTGCTCTTTGCTCGTCTTTCCGATACGGTTAAGCGAGCGTACCGTTCACTTCGCTCTGCTCGTGCAAGGTACTATCACTCAAAAGAGCAAAAAAAATCGTCCAAAAATGAATTTTTTCCCGTTTTTATTTTGCTCTTTGCTCGCTTAACCGTACCTTTGCACCGCAATTCAGGGGAGTTGCACTCGTGAGCCGCTTCTGAGGCACACAAAAATTGATATGGTGTAATTGGCAACACAACAGATTCTGGTCCTGTTATTCCTGGTTCGAGCCCGGGTATCCCAACTAAAAAGGCGCTGATTCAGCGCCTTTTTTGGTGTCTTTAACCTTGATTATAAGTTCCTCCCCATTATGGGGGAGGTTAGGAAGGGGCTTTAGAACCTCACATACGCTTCTGCCCAGATCTCGCTGTAGTTCTCCTTGGCGAGGGTGCGATCGTTCACGAAATTGTATTGAAGCTGGAAGAGCAGGTTCTTGTGAATCTGGAAATTCGGAATTACGCTATACATGCTTTTCGACGAGTTCCAGGTGGCTTGACGACGCAGGACGTCGTACTTCAGATAAACCTTGAGCCACGAATTGAAAGGCACTCCGACCGTTGCGTACCATCCGTCAGCCTTTCCCGTTCCGTTCCATGTTTTTGTCTTCTCGTCGTAGTCCGAAGCCTCGTGTCCGCACGAGTGGGTGTATTCGGCACGAACGGTCCAATCGTTGTGTTCATACTTCAGACCTGCTGCCCAGCGTTTGCGTTCCAGCTCTAATCCGTTGGAAGTCACGTAGTTGCCGTTCCATCCGAATACTCCGATGAAAAGGTCCTTGATGGGTTGGAACTGAATCGTACCGATGAAGTCCTTGCGTTTATTCTTATCGGCGCTGTTGATGCCTTGTCCGTTCATTACCTGGAGTTGGTAATGGAGGTACCGATGCCCGTCGGATGGGGCAGGGAAGAGGTCGCCCTGAATCTGAAGTCCCTGGTCGCGTCCGCCGTTTGCAACTCCGTTTTCCGTTACTCCGATGCCGGCTATCATACGTGTTATCTGGGCATAGTCGCCAGCTCCCACGTCCCACGGATTGTAGGGATTCTCGAAGAGGAACGCGCGTTTATATTGTCCGAACTTGATTGAAAACTCCTTCCAACGTGCCCATTCTATGAAGACGTCCTTCATGTGGAAGTTCGCGTTATTTATCTGAACCTGAAAGCGATACTTGAAGTCTGTCAGTATGGTTCCGTCAACATAGGCACGGATGAGACGCTGGGAGAATCCGTCTCCGTTGTTGGCTCCGTCTGCCGAACTGTAGGCATATCTCCCGATGTAGTATGCTCCGAACTTGGGAGCCGAGACGTAGTCCTTCAGCGAACGCCCCAGAGTGGGTTTCTCCTCCTTTGTTTCGTTCTTTTCGAGAGCCTTTTCCAGACTGCTGTTCAGCATGTCGGTCAGGAATCCGCCTCCAGGCGTTCCGTTGGGTTCAAATTCCGAAGTCTCGTTTGTCTCAGCCATCAGGGGCAGAGCTGTAATGCCCATCAGCAGGGCGATTGTGAATGTTTTTCTCATTAGGTTATGTTGTGTTGAGTTTTAGTCTTTTAAACAGTAAACGGGAACATTTTGGAGCAGCGAACGCAGAGTCAAGCTTGCTTGAACTATCCTGAGTCGCGACAAAATCGACCGAAGGTAAACAGTAAACCGTAAACTATTTCCTTGCAAAGATAAACAATTGTGGTAAAGAGCCCAATTATTTCCTCAGTTATTTTAATTTTGCTCCTATGCTTTGAGGTTTTCACGTCTTAGTCATAAGAAAAAATCCCATAGGGATTAATAAAAATCCCGACGTTATTTTTATTAATCCCGACGCGATTATTAAAAATCCCCTCGCGATTTTTTCTTGCTGCAGGCGCGTGAGAAAGAAAATCTGCGGGAGAGAAAATTTATTTTAGGGCGCCATTTTTTCGAGATGTCGTCATGTCGATATGTCGATTTGTGGCACCCTATGGAAGACATTAAAAGGGAATAAAGTTGGTAAGAAAGGAGTCGGAAATGTTAAAAACGGCACTTTTATAGTAAAATATGTACGTATATGCGCAGAAAGTTGTATCTTTGCGTCGAATTCGAACGTCAGGATAGTATTAACTATAATGATTTCACCTAAGAAAGTACATTACATAACCACATTCTACAAGGGGTGCCTGCAAGGTGCAGGCTCTTTCGCGTGTGGCAACATGACAGGTATGAGAATTGTACTTGCCATGTTGACTTTTTTATGTACTTTGATTATCGGTGCTCAGACAGTTACAAGCGTAGAGCGCGATACGGTGAGGGGTTCGGTACGCATTTCCTTCCCTGTAAGTGAGTCGAGGATAAATCCTGAATTCGACGGAAACCGTCGTCAGTTGGACAGTCTGAACAATATCCTGAACCGCCTGACGGTGGATACGAACGCTACCGTTCTCAGTATGAGTGTACACGGATACGGCTCTATCGACGGACTGTATAAAAACAATGATAAACTGTCGCGTGAACGTACGGACAGCATTGTGGCTTACATCATGCGTCGCAGCGTTTTGCCTCGCGATCTGATTGCTGCCAGCAGTACGGCAGAGGACTGGGACGGATTTGCCGAGTACGTGGAGAAAGCCAACAAGGAGCAGCTTCCGCATCGCGACGGACTCCTCAAGATTATCGCCAGTAATCGTACCCCCGACGGAAAGGAGTGGGCTATCAAGCAGATGTATCCGACGGACTACCGTTACCTCGTGGAAAACTGCCTGCCGAATCTCCGCCGCGCCTACTGCCAGGTGGACTACATGATAGTACGTCCTGTCGAGCCCGAACCTGTAGTAGAGAAAGTGGAAGAGTTTGTCGATACGATGCCTACGGAACACGTGCCGATGCCATATAAGGTGAAGCAGACCAAGCAGTTCGGCTACTTCCGCACCAACCTGTTGCTGCCTTTGCTCAACGTGGGCTTCGAACTGCCCATCGGCAACCGCTGGTCCGTTGCTGCCGACTGGTACTACGTGTGGTTCTTCCGCAGTTCCGACCATAAGAACTGTTTCCAGATTGACGGACTCGCACTCGAGGGTCGCTATTGGTTTGGCAAGAAACACGCGAGTGGGGCGGAGAACAAGCAGTATCGTCTGCTGGGTCACTCCGTAGCTGCGTTTGCTATGGTGGGTCGCTACGACCTGGAGCGCAACTACAAGGGTCATCAGGGAACCTACATCATGGGTGGTGTCGATTACCTGTATGCTATGCCGATATTCAAAAAGAAGATGCACCTCGAGTTCTCGATTGGCGTGGGCTACCTCTATACGAAGGCTACGCGATACGACGTATTCGTCGAGGGTGGAAAGGGATATCGCGACAAGTATTTCCGCAAGAAAGTAAACTATTTCGGTCCGCTTCGTGCCAGCATAGCTCTGGTGATACCAATCAAGTGGACAAAGACCATAACTGAGTACAGATGAAGAAGAAGCTGATGAACATATTACTCGTGGCTCTGCTCGTAGCCTTCACGTCGTGCGAACGCATGCCGCTCTACGACATGGACAAGACTCTGAGCCTCGAACTCGTGCTCAATCTGGCGCTCGACCTCGATATAGACGTCAGCATCGCATCCGACGTTGACATTAAGATTGCAAAGACCATCCCAGCTCCGACACATAACAAGGTGCTCTTCTATCCTTTGGGCAGCAAAAAACTGAGCTATTCGACTATCGTGGAAGCTACGGGTGGCGAGATATTCACTCCTCCTGGTCAGTACCACATGTTGGTATATTCTATGGGAACAGAGTACACACAGATACGAGGCGAAAGTGACATCAGCACAATCGAGGCTTTCACCAGCGATATATCCGCCACGAAGATGAAAATCCTGCGCGGCTTTACCCGTGCCGGCGAGACAGACCCTCCTGGGCCGGTCATCTACGCTCCCGACCACCTACTCGTAGCTGCTGAAGACGTTGAGATACCTGAATGGACAGGAGAGAGCCAGACCATCACCATCAAGGCTGTTGAGAGCACAATAGTCCAGACCTACTCGTTCGAGGTAGAGACAGTAGTAGGAACTCAGTACATTCAGAGTTGTGAGGCATTCGTAACCAATCAGGCACGCAGTTCGTTCTTTGGACGCGGCGAGATTTCGACCGAACCTGCAACCATCTGCTTCGAAGTTGGTGTGAACACGAAGAAGAACTGCCTCTATACTGTCTTTAATACCTTTGGCAAGCTCCCAGGCGAGAGCCGCAGCTACCTTCACATCCTGATTAAGGATACAGGAGGAACGGAACACCGGGTATCTGTTGACATTACCGACCAGTTCAACAATCCTGAGCATCATATCCTCATTACCGAACCTATAGTCATACCGACCCCAACCCCAGGTGGCGAAGGTGGTATAGCTCCTACTGTTGACCCGTGGACAGATGAAATACGTGACGTTGGAATCGGATAAAACGGATAAATCCAAACATATATGAGAGAGAATTACTTTACTTTATTAACCCTTAAATCCTAAACAACATCAAAAACGACAACAAAAACCAAAGAAAAAACAAAACAAAAAACCAATAACAAAAACAAACATTATTAATTAACTTCATTATTAACTTTTAAATTTTTTTCATTATGAAAAAGTATTTGTATTTAATCCCGGTTGCAGCTCTCGCAATGACAGCTTGCACCAATGAGTCTGACGAATTCGTAGGTTCCCAGGAATCTCGCGAAATTTCCTTCTCTCCAGTTGCTCAGAATCCTGTACGTGCTGCTGTAGATGGAACAACATTCACCCCCAACACTATGGTAGTAACTGCGTATGATGTTACAAACACCAGAGAGTTCTTTGAACCTACTACTTTTACCAAAGCATCAACTACATGGAAAGGTGATAAGTACTGGCCGCTCTCTGCAACATACATCAACTTCTGGGCTTATAGTGAATTACAGGCATCTGCAACTCCGACTTTGACTTGGGATGCCACAGCTACAACAGCTACATGGGCATTGGTTATGACAGATAACAAAACAGCCCAGAAAGACTTGATGTATGCAATTGGTAACGGTCAAGTTACAAAGACAGGTAATACATTGTCTTTTAATGGTGACGATCCTGTTGACATGACTTTCAAGCATGCTCAGGCATGGATTCGCTTCATGGTTGATGCTTACGACGCAACTACTGGTGGCAAGATTACTCTTAATAGCATCACGCTTAACGGTGCTAAGTATAACGGAACCTACACCATCACCTTTACAAACTTTAATGACGACGAAAGCCAGGCTGTTGCTGGTGCATGGAGCTCTCTGGGTTCTACTGCTGATGTAGAAGTTCCTAACTGGACTCCTGCTACAGTTGCTTATGACAGCGAGGGTGACGGTGTCTATGTTGGTGATGGTCTCCTTATTGTACCTGATGATGATGATGAAACAGCTGATTTCACAAGCTTCACTATTGCCTACGCATTGGATGGTAATAATTACACTTATACTTATACTCCTGCTACAGCTGCTGATAAGAATGTAGATCAGGCTAAGAAGTACACATTCAAGATTAATTTCCATCTGCACGAGATTGAAATTGCTCCAACCGTTACCGACTGGGTAGAAGGTGGCCCAACAGCTGTTCCTGTATTCTAATCCGACACATTTCCTAGGTAAATTCCTAGGATAAACTAATCAAGCCAGGTGGGGTTCGACTCCCCACTTGGCTACACAGAAAAAAAATAAAAGGCTCGGAGCCAGGAAGATGTCAGATGTCAGATGTCAGAAGTAAGAGTAGGGGAAGGAAGAGGGAAGAAGGAGGATGTATGATGTATGAGGGCTGATGTATGATGTAGGGGAGAGAAGATGTATGATGTAATAAACTTTAAATAATATATAGATAATGGATATCCAGAAGATACAGCAATACAAATCGTCTTTCGATGCCATCATGAAAGGTGTCAAAGACGAGGATGGCAACACTATAGAAGTGTGGTATGCCCGTGAGCTGCAAACAGTTCTCGGATATGCAAGATGGGAGAATTTCGTGGTTGCGATAGGTCGAGCAATGGAAGCTTGTAAAACGCTGGGAATCAGTATTGATGACCATTTTCGTGAGGTCACGAAAATGGTTCAATTAGGTAGTGGTTCTCAACGTGAGGTACAAGACTTCATGCTTACCCGTTATGCGTGTTATCTAATTGCTCAGAATGGAGATCCTAAGAAGGAAGAGATTGCTTTTGCTCAAAGCTATTTTGCAGTACAGACTCGCAGGGCAGAACTTATAGAGGAACGACTTAACGAAATAGCGCGTCTGAACACTCGTGAACGTCTTCGCGCATCAGAGAAGCAACTCAGCCGTAATATATATGAACGAGGTGTTGATGATAAAGGATTTGGGCGCATACGTTCAAAAGGGGATTGTGCACTCTTTGGCGGTCTGACTACTGAGCAGATGAAGAAAAGATTGGGTGTTAAAAGTGGTGCTTTAGCTGATTATTTGCCTACTCTGACTATTGCAGCAAAAAATCTTGCAACTGAGATGACCAACTATAATGTTGAACAGAAAGACCTCTATGGTGAAGCTGATATTACTGCTGAACATGTGCAGAATAACCGAAGTGTACGTGGCATGTTAGGAAAACGTGGTATCAAACCTGAGAACCTTCCACCAGCAGAGGACATAAAGAAAGTGGAACGTAAAGTGGCAAAGGATGAGAAACTGATGCAAAAGGAGACCAAGAAATTGCCAAAATAAAAAAATAAAATGGCTCGGAGCCGAATATATAAATAATGAGTCAGAAAGAACTCATAAAACTATTCGAGAACAGAAACGTGCGCGTTGTCTGGGACGATGAAAAGCAGGAATGGTACTTCTCTGTGGTAGATGTCTGTGGGGTACTGGTTGAAAGTAAAGACTATCAGACAGCAAGAAAGTATTGGAATAAACTGAAAGAGCGACTGCTTAAGGAGGGAAACGAAACGGTGACAAATTGTCACCAGTTGAAATTGGTGGCCGGTGATGGTAAGATGCGTTTAACTGACGTTGCCAATATGGAGCAGCTTTTCCGTATCATCCAATCGATACCATCACCCAAGGCAGAACCAATAAAGCAGTGGATTGCTCACGTAGCAGCAGAGCGTATAGACCAGTTACAAGACCCAGAATTGTCGATAGAGCAGGCTGTAAACGACTACAGACGTTTGGGATATTCAGAAAGTTGGATAAACCAGCGGTTGAAGAGCATCGAAGTTCGCAAACTTCTAACAGACGAATGGAAACGAGGTGGAGTAGAGGGACAGCAGTATGCATCACTTACTGACATCATAACTGCAACATGGAGCGGAAAGACAACAAGAGAATATAAACGATTGAAAGGACTGCACAAAGAAAGCTTGCGCGACAATATGACCAATGTGGAATTGTTGTTGAACTCATTAGCAGAAGCTTCTGCGACAGAAATTTCAAAAGTGGAGAATCCTAAGGGATATAATCAGAATGCAGATGTAGCCAAGCGTGGAGGTCATGTGGCAAAAGCAGCCAGAACAAATCTTGAAGCACAGATAGGACGTTCTGTAGTAACACCACTTAACGCAAAAGACTATTTTCAAAGCATTGAAAACAAAGAGGACGAAGAAAAATAATATAACCAAAGCCCTTTGGGGTTCGACTCCCCACTTGGCTACACAGAAGAAAAAAAGAAAAGGCTCGGAGCCGACAACCATTGAACATTGCGGCTTTGCTGCGAATATCGGCTGCACCTCAGCAATTCAAGCGAGCTTGATTGCATTCGGTTTGCACGATATTTGACCATTGACCATTGAGAGTGAAGAAGGGGAACATGGAGCAGAGGAGTATACATTATAGATAAAAAAGAAAGGAGAGAAAAATATGGCAACAGCAATCAAGGCGATTCCCACTTTGAAAGGCAAGGAAGCACGCGAATTTCTTCGCCATGCAGAGGAAGTTGAGCGTGACTATAAGGAAGATAAGAATAGGGATCAACATCCGTTTTGCCAGATGGCACGTGAGATACTTAACAAAGCAGGAATGCTGTAATATAAGAATAAAGTAAGAGATATGGCTTTCTTAACAGAACAATGCGCATTCTTTGAAATGACAGAGGACATACTTGTCACTTGTCAGCCTTTGGAGTGTGGCAATGCCGACCTTGATGACTTCTTTAGGAATGATGCTATTCGCTATGCATATTATCTGATGGGTAAAACATATTGCTTTCGTTTGAAGAGCAATCCGGCAAAGATTGTCTGTGCATTAACTGTTTCTAACGATAGCATCCGCATTTATGACCTACCACGTAGTCGTCGTGACTACATGAAGAGTCTAACTCATCACGAAAAGCCACTTAGACGTTATCCTGGAGTTCTCATTGGACGATTAGGCGTAGGTGTTGAGTTTGCTGGAAAGGGAATAGGTAGCGAAGCACTTGATTTTGTAAAGGGTTGGTTTTACTCCAGTAGTAATAAAACGGGCTGTCGATTTGTAATCGTTGATGCAGTAAATGAGCCACGAGTTGTAGCATTCTATGAGAAGAATGGCTTTCGCCCCCTTTTCTCAACAGAAGAACAGGAATTGGCTTACACAATAGGAAAAACTGCAACTGACGCTCGATTGGAAACACGTCTGATGTATTTCGATTTACTAAAGTTGAGAAAGGAAGAAAAATAAATAATGAAACGGTGACAATTTGTCACTAGTTGAAACAATAAAGTAACTTGACATAACGAAAACGATAAAGATATGACAGAACAGGCAGACATAAGATAGTATGAAGTTCGGACTTAGCGATATGGTGATAAAGGAACTGCAAGCGGTGTGCCGCAGATATGCGAACATAGAGAAAGTTCTGATTTTCGGCTCAAGGTCGAAAGGGAATTATCGTGCCGGTTCTGATATTGACCTTGCGCTGATTGGCAAAGGCATCGACTACCGTCAGTTGTTGGACATCTCAACAAAGATAGATGACCTCGACTTGCTTTATTCTGTAGATCTGATTGACTATAATTCGAAGAAAGGCACTCCGATAGGTGACCACATCGATAGAGTGGGGCAGACTTTCTACGAAGTTGCATAAAAACAAAGGTAACGAAATGAAGATAAAACGACATATAGCAATGCTCTTGACAGCATCCTTGATGGTGATAGGTTGCTCGAAGGACGATGGCGACTCCTCTCAGCCTGCGACACCAGAAGAGGATCTTGAGATTCGCGTCAATACTGACGTGAGCAAGATGCTGACTCGCGCTGCTACAATTGACGACAACACAGACCTGCAAGGCTGCGACCTCAAGATTAATGCATATTTCCACGGAGAGAATACTGCATACCTCGACGGAGTGAAGTTGCACTACGATAGCAGCCTCCCTGCAGCATGGAAGTTCTGGAGCGGAAGTCCAGGTTCCCAGACTCACTACTACTGGCCAATCGAAGGCTCTGTCTATGACCCGTCATCAGCCAATATCACAGTCTCTTCCCTCGACTTCGTAGGTTATTGCCCATATGCAGCACCGGGTTACATTACTCCAGGAGTATATGACCATTCTACAGGAACCTCGTTCTCTTGTGATTTAAGCGACTACATGACCAACACAGAGCAGGCAAGCATGGATGAATACCTGATTGCCGTTCTCCCGAACCAGACCTATGCCGATCAGGTAGCACACAGCGGAGTGCCTCTGCAATTCAAGCACCCGTTTGCCCTCGTCAAGTTTGTCATCACAGCTGCCAGCGGCACGCATGTACAGGTTAACAGCATCAGCATCGCTGGACTGAAGACTAGTGGCACTTGCACATACAATGGCAGTACGATGACTTGGAGTGGCCAATCGGGCAGTACTGATATGTCGCAAACCGGATTGGATTTGAAATACGGCACTTCCAGCACGGAAACTACGCCATTTATGGTTATTCCATACAACTACGGAACAAAGACTCTTACCGTCAACGGCACATGGGACGACTGGAGCGATGTAACCAAGAACCTCAGTACCGATATCAGTATCAACTGGCAGCCGGGATACATCTACACCTATAATCTGACGGTTACTCCGTTAGCATTGAAGGTAGATGTAAATAAGTTTACAGAACAATGGTGATGGATGTATGATGTATGATGGCTGATGTAAGATGGCTGATGTAAGAGTATGACGACTACAATATGATGTAAGATGTTAAATATAGAACAACATATGAAACGGTATTTACACATTATATATATATTAGGACTACTGCTTGTGGTAGGAGGCATTACCAATAATGCCTGGGCGGCAAAGGTAACCTATCATATCCTGACGTTACCGATAAATAATAGCATCTATCACATGAAGGATGCTGTCTCTGGTCACCGCTTAGAGGCTTTGAAGATTGTGGTGGATAACCAGACCCAAGTAGAACTTCCCGCCCACTATAAGAGTCCGCTGGCTACTGGCTTTACCTATTACAAGCCAGATGATATCACCAAAGGTGGTTCTGCTATCAGTCTTTACGATAACGTTGCTGACTGTAAGGGCATCCTTTATGATGTGAAGACCAGTCCTACACCTTCACCCGTTGCTGAAGGAACGGCAATTACTACCAACACTGCCGAGTACTATGTCGTCTATACCTACAATTCCTCCAACACCATTGCCAAGCTCGACGGTACAGTGAACTACAACATCGGAGTGAAAAACAAGGGTTTCCTTTCGCTTAACCGAGGTCGTAATAACCGTCCTGCTGTTATACCTACAGCAAAAGCTGACCCAGAGATGCTGGCTAGTGAGGATTTCTCTTATGTGAAAGATCCTGGTAATAACATCGGTACATATTGGAAGGATGGTAACAACAAGAACAAACAAGAAGACGTAGAATCCCAGTTCTTCTTCGGGTTTAAGTTCGAAGGTGTGGACCCCTACAATATTATCATTCGTACATCGTATAACAGAGATATCACGTTCATTGAAAAGAATGAAAACACTTCAAACTTTGTATATAAATGGTATAAAGGAGCCGCTTTGATGGCAAGTGGAACCGGCAACGCATACCTCGCAAGCGATGATCATATACAATATAATCTTAGCTATAACATTAGTATCTATCCCGAAAACCCGACAAATTTGACAGAAGGTGCTGGTACTGGTTACATAACCCAAACCGGTTACTTTCACGGCAATAAACAGACGTGGGGTACTGTTGCGTTGCTCAACAACACCACCAACAACGGTTATGTTTTTATAGGTACTAGAAATGTGGATGCCAATGGTAACGTTCCTGGACCGACGAATGAAAATAAATACTATTTTCTGACGTTTGATGGATACAACAACCTGAAATTCACTCAAAACACTGCGGCAAATGCAACGACAAATCATACGATAGATGGTATCTATCCTCTCAAGAAGGTTACGTTCAAGATAGCGACACCGTTCTATAAGGCTGAGGCAACGACTGACCATATAGTTTCAGCGCCTACCGAATGGGTCAGCCAATATACAGTAGATAATGACCCAATCGAGACCAAATACTTGCCTGCTGCGCTGAAGCGTAAGTATTGTAACTTTAACGGTAAGTTCTATAAGGATGCAAGATGCCGAGAGGAGGATGAGATTACCTATTTCTCTGAGGCGACCCAAGATCCGACTGAAGGTTATCAGGTTTATGTGGGCTATGATGTATCTCCTGCTGCTCCAAAATTCCTCTTGCCATCAGCCAGCTATACCACTGCCACATGGTACGAACTGACAGACGCAGGAAGTACCCAGGAATATGGTAGAAAGATTAAGAACAATTCTGGTACATACAAGAACAACGGCGCTAACGGAGAGTATAGTAAGGAGAGCGAGTTTGCCTTGGTGGGTGACCCCTACGAGGTGAAAGTGCTCTATCGTAAAGGTACAGAAGATGCTGGTTCAAACAGCTACGTTACCCTCAGTACCTATGATACTTGGGATATCCCTAATGATGAAACAGTCGGCAGTTTCTTGTTGCGTAAATATAACGACACTGGCTATTGGAACTGGGATCCGGGACAGGCGAGTGAAAACGTTACCTATGGCTCTGACATTACCCCAAGTGTAGGTAAGGATGCTCAGACCATCACAATCAACCTCAGTGGACTGAATGGCAGTAAATATTACAAGATTACTACCGGAGGAACGGATGCAAGCCAGATTGTTTCTGTTACCCCTCGTGCCGGTTACGTATATGCAGAGACTGCAACAACAGCGACCATTGCCATAAATCTGGCTGCCAATACGGGTGTATCAAATAAGACGATGACGTTGACCATTCAGGAGTATAATGATAATGAAGGTGAAACTCCATCAGAATCTCCTGCTAATCCTACAGTCATCACCATAACTCAGGGCACAGCGTCTTCTGCCTTTGCAGGAAATGTCGTTGACTACAGCACGACAAACTATACGCGAGTGAAGGTACTCACCCTTCCTACACGTACCTTTACATACAACATTGTGGACAAATCTGGTCGCATTGCTGTGAAGGCTTCTACCAGTCAGACCATTTTCTCAGCATTGTCGCTAGCTAGCATTCCAAGCATTATCGTCAGCCCATTCCTTGTTGGCGAGACGGTGACATTCTATGATGATGCTTATACGGATAATGATGGTCGTGGAACTCTTTCGAGTGAAATTACCGAGACACCTGATACTGATCATGATATATTCGTAACGTACACCACGTCAGCTCTTAATGCAAAACCATATAAACTGAGCGAAGATCAAGAGATATTTGTAAGATTGAATGGGCAGTACATATACTATGAGGATGGTGTCATCAAGACTTCTACCGCTTCTCAAAATAATGATAAATACAAGTGGAAGCTGAGGAATCGCGACCCATACAACATGCTTATCGACAACATGGCGGCAAGAGAAGACCTTAGCGTTTCCGGCACTGAGCATGTAACTGTATATAATGACGAGGGTGTTTCTGTAACAGATGATGGAGTTACACCTGCAACATTAGATCCAGACACCCGCCCATCAAGACAGATGGGTGCATGGGTGTGGTTAAACAATGTCGCCTTGCCATCCACCAGCGAAGGAACAGCTCTCGCTTTCACTTCAGACAGGACAAAGGCAGAACACTTCATTGCTAAGAGTAGTACGGCGATGGGTGTGTACGAGGTAATGGTAGCAACGGGCAGCAGCATAGATGCCAGCACTACATATTACAACATTGGACGCCCTGCGGACAATACGGTCAAGATATACAACAACACAACGTATGCTCACGGTAATCCCGTGTTGGCATTCCGCTTGGAACAGTTGTCTGAATACACCTACCACCTGATTGATAAGGCAAAGCATGAACTGTTGACAGTAAGCAGTAAGAGCCCCGAGCTTGTGTTGCCGGCTGAATATCAAAGTCCGCTGGTTGGTACGTATAATTACTATGGCGAAGAAAACATCACCATTACTGGTGATATATACGAACCTACAGACGCTAGCGTAAAGATTGACAACCTGGATGCTGTTTACACGAAGACTTCAGGAGACTATAGCTCAGATTGGGAAAAAGCAGATAGCGACCGTAAAAAGACTGCCATCGATGCAACCGATGTGGACACTCAGGCAAAAGAACTGAAAGTAACGGGGCATGTTTATTTCAGAATCGGTGAAACTTCCACTTATTATGATGTAAATGTTACCAAACGCTTTCATGACGAAATCTACGTTACATACGAAGTAAACGACATTGTGACATTCAATACTGGTCAGTATATGCTGAAGTTCCTCGAACCGTTTGCAGCTGGTTACCATTTGGAGGACGGTAACGATAACCTGACTTCGGACAAGATTCAGGCTGTCTATCCTTACTGTAATGGTGACGGTAACTTGAACATCTATGGCACAGCAATGAACGAGGAGCAGATGAAAGGTGGTGCCAGCACTCGTCCACGTTGGGTATGGTATTTCGCCAGCAGCGACAGCGATCCGTATCATGTGGCTATACGTTCCCGTAGCACCATTAGCTATAACGGCATCGCCAATCCTACTTATCTGACGACTTACGTTGTGCATTTCAATCAGGACGCTGAAGGCGTAAAGAAAGTTGTTACAGGTGGAACATTGCCAGGTATTGCGTCAGTTGAACCTACGGAATACATGGTACTGGGAACGGTAGGAAACTACCAACTGCTGACCACTAAGGAAATAGATGACGGTACAACCAACGAGCGTCGTAAGGTAACCTCTTTGGAGCAGTATTGGAAGACCTACAACATGATTAAGAAAGATGTGTTGGATATTGACGTAAAAGATGACCCTACATATGCAGATGCATACAGCGATGACGAATCAACCTGGGTAGTTCCGACAGCAAAAAGAGATGATTTGGAAGATGCTTTGAATGATAAGGGTGTCGGTAGAGGACAGTGGCACAGCTACGATGCCTACGCCAATGCTACACGTTGGAACGGATACAATGATAAGTCTGACGGTCACGAGAAGAAGGTGGTAGAAAAGTTGGAACACTGGTTCCAGACATTCGATATGGGCACCACTGGTACCTTCGACATCGAGAGTGCCGACATTCCTCCTGTACTGGTACTGCTCGACCTGCACGGATGGGAGATTATGCGTCTGCCGTTGCCTACCGTAAATTATCCAGAGGGCGATGACGAACTGGCTGCCCTGCGTGCATACGACAGCCCGATGGTGAAGGAGTATAAGTTCTATAGCCAAGCCACGAAAGCTTCAGGTTGTCACAAGTATTCGCTCCGTATGCAGAATGATGCGGAGCGCGACCAGATAAAGGTGAATGGTGAGCACTATACCTCCACTTCGTTGGGTAATTTGCCTCCAATCACAGCTACAGGTGTGAAGAGCGGTGGTGCTTTCAATGACCAGTTCGTCACTTACACAGTGAAGGAAGAATATGTGAAGAGTTATGATTACACCTATAACGAAAGCACTCATGAGGAAACAGAAGAACCCTCGAGATTCCTGATGGTGCAACATGGACGTTTCTATAAAACAGAAAATAGCAAAAGCCCCAACACAAGTTATATTACCAAGCCTGTATCAGAACATACCAACCCTGAGGGTGGTAATGTATTTGATATGATTCTTAATCCGAAAAATCATGGTGGTACTAATGATAATATCATTGATGGGTCAGGGCATTGGATAGGTAATTGCTTATGGTATATTAAGCCCAACCAGAATATCGACAAGGAGATGGGTATTAAATATGCAGCAGAAGCTGGCAGTACTGGTGAACCTTGGACTGAGCTCGAATACAAGAAGTATTATTACGACAACGGGAAAGCAGGTTTTGACCCATACAATCTTCAGATACAACTGCTGAAAGATAATAATGGTGATGATGACCTCAGATATCTGTCCAGCCACATAACATCAACCCGTTTGGACAATGGTGTCATGATAGGTGATTATTCGGGCAGCGGAGGCACTATAAAAATGACCTTGGAAACTGGATTCAGTTATGTGGGTGTAGATCCCTTGGTTTCTACTGGTAGTTCGGGTTACGACCACACGAACCTGACGATATCCAACCAGACCTTCATGGCGGTATCCGACGCCAACGGTAATATGCAGTTGATGCCTCGCTTCGACCATACCAAGCGCGTTGACCTCGATGATTCAAGTCCTTGGGAGACTACGTTGGAGGATCCTGTGAACCATGCCAAAGCTTCGGCTGACGACAACGCCTCGATGGGTTCGCAGACCACATTCTTTGTACGTCCGCAGATTTTTGAATACAAAATTATCAATAACAGCGGCAATGAGTCAATACGTTATAAGAGGTCTGGTGACTATTACCCAGCCATCACTGACCACTTCAAGAGCCCACTGGCAACGGACTTTACGTATTATAAAGGATTGGCAGAATATGATGACCCTGTAGATAATGGTACTACCTCTACCCAGTGGGATGCAGCAACAGGAGACCACCAGAGAACTGCTACAACATATGATCTTATGAGCAGTCAGATAAACCTGCTGACTGCAAAAGGTACTTATGAATATAGAGTTGGTACTCGAGGCTCTTTTAATTATTATACGATAGAAGTTACTAAGGGCCTTCAGGAGCAACAAATCACTGGTTCGTTTGCTGATGCAGGACTTAACGATGATGACTGCGAAGTTGTAGTTCGCTACGACTACGATACAAATGCCGACCACGATGGCGACAGAATACTGGAAGGTAAGTGGTTCACCGTCAAGTTGGCAAACAAGGATTTGCAGAGTAGTGGTACTATTGTTACGACAGGCGCAACAAAAGGTACAGGTGTCTATCTATATGCTGATGATACAGAGTCGCCTACCAAGCCTGGCACCATTGATGAGGATGACAAGATTTGGCAGTGGAAGTTCCTGCAAGCTCCTACAGATCCTTCTTCCGATTATTATGAAGCGCCAGACCCGTATGACGTACGTATTTTCAATCGCAGTGCCAATTATACGGAAAATCCATCGTTGGAACCCAGCCCGATGGCTGTAGGCATCAAGGTGCCTAACGCCAACGATGGTGCCGACCGCTTCGCCCTGCTGTCTCACACCTCCGGTGGCTATGCACTGGCTGTGGCTGGTTCTGGAGCCTACACTTATAAGTTCGTCAATGGTGCCAGCATGACAACCAGTGTGGCCGCTACGACAGCAACGGAAACAGACTTTACACAGAAGGCGGGTATCTTTGATGGAGTTAAATCTCAGCTCATCGTGAACGATGATGTAGAGCACAACTTCGAATATAAGGTTATCAACAATTCTTCGAAATATGCCGTCAACGCTAGGCAGAATAATGAAGGTACTGAAGCTCACGAGTTCTTCCCTTATCTGCCAGATTCTGCGCAGACTCCTCTACTGAGAATGAAAGACTATAAGTATTATGGTTTTGCTACTCCTAGCAGCAGCCCTGGCTGTTATGATATTATTCCTCAAACAATTTTGTACACGCTCTATGGACTTTACGACGACGTGGTATGGGTGCGCTACGGAGCCTATGACATGGACTCGACAGAGTTTAAGATTCCGAACATACGTAATGCGACTGGTACGGGTCAAGTGGCTCGTGGTGCATCATCGGTCGATGTGGCAATGAACATCAAAGGCGGTCTGCCATACAACATCATTTGGGATAGCGACGATATGATGCAGTCCACAGACAATTCGGCAGTCAGCGACGGAAACAGTCATGCACTTTCAGGAAACACGGAGTTTGTCTGGTACTTTACAGGAGACGATCCCTACGGTCTCAAGATTAAGCATAAGGGTGGTAAATACTTAAATGGTACCTCGACGATGGTGGCAGAGGGCAGTGCTCCGACCTTCATGCTGTTGAAAAATCCCAGTTACGACTATGGCATTTTGCAGAAGACAGGTGATGACGACATACTCAGCGGATACGGTCAGACAACTGTGACCACCAATCCTACAAAATACATAATCTTCGGTCTGTCCATCCACAACCTGAAATATCATCTGATAATTGCCAATACAGGTAATACTGTGAATATCGACTTCAGAGAAACAGAATCGGGCACTCTAACTACTAAGACGATTAATGGTACCACCCAGCGTGACCTGACATCAGTGAATACAGGTGAGGGAACTCACTATGCTGGTGAGAAATATCAGTTAGGCTCTACCTTGTCGTGGGGCAATCCTGCAGTATATCATACCTACAGCTACGATGCCGGTTCGGTAAGTATCGGTGACGAACTGGTATTACCAAACATCTTCTATCGTCCGAACTGTTTGTTCGATTTCTACATTGAGGGAATTTATACCAAAGAAGGAAATCCAATTACGGCTTTGGAAGACAAGTATAAGGGTCTGAAGCGAACTAGGTTGATGACTGACGAAACACTCATCGACCAGGATGTGGTTGTCAACGTTGTCTATAAGTTCGACACAGGTCTGGCAACCAATGCCGGTTTAGACTTCGTGACGAGTGTGGGCCAGAACCTGTGGTACACCTTCGAGACCGCTGATGCTACGCCGCAGTTGGCACACTACACCTTCGTTCGTGGTATGAGAGCCGAGGAAGGTCGTGCCTTGCACTACACCAACGACTATTTGTGGTCACCATTGGGCGACCCATACGGATTTAAGTCGTACAATCGCTATATCTATAAGAATAATGGAGGAACAACGGAGGTGTTGACAACAGACTATATTGATGCCGGCGAGGAAGTCAAGATGGGCGCTACTGCTTCAAATGCTAATAGGGATATTTATGAACTGTTACCAAGTACCAATCCTAATAGTGGTACTTTCCGTGTGCATCCATTGCTGAATACAGACAACACACTATTCCTCAGTGTGGTAGAGTCTGGAGACCCAGGAGACCCAGAAGACGGGAAACTGGTACTCAGCGCCGATACACCAGTGAAGGAGTGGACCTATGGATTGAGCCAAGAGCTGATGAATCCATACTATCAGGGTGCAGGTAATGTAGGTGGACTGAATGATGCGGGTAAGACAGCCTATGAAAACGCTCAGACTACCTATGCAGCAAACCCAATGAGACTTGTTCGCGAATTGCAGACGATATGTTACAACGATGATAACATTGTACCATATTCTCCTGGCTACTATCGTCTGTGTAATCAGCCAGGTGCGTCAAGCCTCAGTCCTCAACGCTATGCCAGCGGATATCTGCATGATATAGAGAAAACAGCAGGCGAGAGCAGTACTGCAATCCCTATGCATTTCTACAGCAAAGTAGGTACTAGCACTACCTTTGCAGGTGAAGGTGGACTGGGTTCTGGATTCACAGAAACGGCAGCCACACGTGGCGAGATTCCAATTCCTGCAACAGAGTATGATGCATCGACCATCTTCCTATTCACTGGAAGCGCAACAGGCGCTACCATTCAGACCCAAGGACTTTATGTGCAAGGTGTTCAGACAACGGAACATTATGGTCATGCTGTAATGACGGCTGAGGGTGAACCCACGAGCTTTAAGGTGGCAGATATCGGTGGCGCAGTTGTCATCATATACAACGATGAAGATAGTAGAAGACATTATATCAACTACGCCCGGAATGATTCCATATATGAATTGAAATACTATGAGAATGTACCTGTCGATGGTAGTAAGTGGTGTATGGAACCTGCAAAAAAACAAGGACTGAAAGTTGCTACCAACCAAGGTGGTGACGGTCACTATTATGCAACATTCTATGCACCATTCGACGTACTGCTTCCAAACGATGGCGGTGGTCATACTTATTACGCATATTACTGCAAGACATGGGACAATGCAGGTCTGCATCCGACTGCTGTTCCTGCTGCGACTGTAAATGCAGTAGATTATGCAGAAGGCAAGTTTGTACCAGCAGGTACGCCTGTCATCATCCGTATTACAGATGAAACTGATGTTGTGACATTGACTCTTCCAACAACCTCGCCAACAACAGTATCATCGATTACCACAGACCTTCTGGGTACATACCTGGAGCAGTTGCTGACACCTGATGCTTCAAATGTTGTATATACCCTTGGTTTGCCGTTTACCAGTGCAGCAAGTATAGATGATCCTAGTACAGGTGTTGTTACTGCTCCTAAGGTTGAATCGGCAAAAACAGGCGTCGGGTTCTATATCAATGCAACACCGAACAAAGAACACGATGCATTGCAGTCAATGTGGCAGAGAAACAACAACTACGTCCTTCACAACAAGGTTTATTACCGTGCTCCTAGTGTTCCTAGTGGTGGTGCCAAGTCGCGTAAGATAGCAAATAAGCCGCAGTTCGTTCCTGTACTCTTCGACGACATTGAAGAGGAAGAAATTCAGGACGAAGAGCAGACTCAGCCACAGATGCAGGAGTATGGCAACGGAGTATATGACCTCTCTGGCCGCAAGGTGGCAAGTGAGGAGCAAGTGCAGGACGGCACTTGGCGCCAGCGACTCTCGCCAGGTATCTACATCGTTCAAGGCAAGAAGATAAAGATTTAAGCAAAAGAAAAGAGGATGTCAAATGCATCCTCTTTTTTCTTTCTCAGCTGTTGTCTGGAGAAGCGCTGAACTGAAACGTTTGAAGCGCTGAACTGAAACGTTCATTGCGCCCGCATGAAACATTCAGCGCTTAGAACAGGTCTCTGTTCTCCGTTCGAGGAGCTCTATACTGTCAAGGGAGAGTAGGATTCCGTTAGGTGCTTGCTTCAGGATGTTGCGCTGTGCCTCCTGGAAGTAGATGGGATAGTCGGCTGAGAGAGGCAGGATGCGCAGTTCGGCACGACGACCTATGATGTCGGAAAGGCGTACGAGCATCGATTTGCCGTTCCAGAAGTTGTCAGCAACGAGTATACCGTCGGCATATACTCGAGCTACGTCGCCCTGATAGTTTATCTTCAGGAAAATGTCGTCGGTACGGTCGCCGTACTGTGCCAACTGTTCTGCAGGCAGAGTCCATACGGCAGCATGGTCGAAGTCGCTGTCGGCAGGCATGGCTGCTACTTTCTGTACTCCCATCTCTACTTTTCGTGGAGCTGCAGCCTGTTGGACCTGCTGTGCCGTGATGGAGGCACCAGGGATGGTCTGCCAGTATTCTTCTACGAGCTGCTCACCGTCTTTGTATAGGATGCCCTGATGCTGGGCATACTCCAGACGACCGTCAATCTTGAATGCTGTGTAGGCTTTGTCCTTGGAAAGTACGCAAAGGGTCAGTCCTCCGGCACGGAAAGGCTTATTCAGTTTTGCCGTGTATTTCTTGCCGTTGACTGAGAGTTGCGGACGCTTGCCCTGAATCTCGATGAAGTAGATGGTGTCGTCTGCCTTGCAGAACGGTTCGACAGTAGTCCAGTCGATGCGGTCGTTGCCGATAGTATAGTCGCGAAGAGTGCAGTAAGCCTGTCCGCCTTCGTTCAGGATGCGCACGTAGTCGTTGAAGAACTCGAACGAGCCGCGACGACTATAATGCTCGGAGAGTGTGTCGATATCCATACGTGCCAATTTGCTGCCCCAGTCGGCAAGCATCTGATGGAGCAGACGTGAGGAGTGGTAGGCTGCAGGCAGGGGCTGTCCCATCTCACCGAGCGGGCATTGGAAGTCGTACGACATGTATGGCATATCGTTATGGTTGGTGGCACGGGAGTTCTGTGTCTCTGCCATCGTGTGCTTGGGGTTATAGGGGTTAGTACCGCCGTGGTACATGTAGTAGCCCGGGAGGTTAGAGCCGGAACCGAGTTTGCAGATGGCGAGCGGCTTGACTTCGTTGCCCGACATGTTGATGCGACGGTGGTAAGCCTGCATCATGCCGCCTCCGAGTTCGCAGGTGAGGTAGGGATATTGAAGGTCTTTCTGTTCCATCTTCGTGTCCTGATTGGTGCCGAAGGTCTCTGTGGCTATTACTGCCGAAAGACGTGTGCTCTTCATGATGAAGGCGTTAGGATAGTCGCCCGGCATATCTTTTAGCGAGCGATCCCAGAATCCGTCGGCATAGTCGCCGTAGAGCGGAAGCATCTCGCCGAATACTTCTTTCCCGTTGAGTTTGGGCCAACCGGTACGGGTGTAGAAGGGTAGGTCGAAGCCTGCCTGTTGTGCCAGTTGTTTCAGACGTGAGTAGTAGGGCCACGGACCACGGCACTCGTTTTCGATCTGCATGCCTACGATGGGACCGCCGTCTTTCCATTGCAGACCGTTCACCTGTGCAAAGATATTATTGTAGAGGTTGGTCGTAGCAGCGATGAAGCCTGGGGCTAAAGTACGCAGTTTCCACTCCTTCGGATTATTTATTGAGTTTTCGACTACCCAGTCGGGAAAGCCTCCCTGATATACTTCTCCGTGACAGAACGGACCTACGCGCAGCACTACGTACATACCTTCCTCGCCACATATCTGCACGAAACGACGGAGGTTACGGTTTCCGCTCCAGTCCCACTTGCCCTGCTCGGCTTCGTGGTGAATCCAGAAGACGTAAGTGGCGATGGTCGTGATGCCACCGGCTTTCATCTTGCGCACTTCACGTCGCCAGTCGCGTTCCGGAACACGCGAATAGTGGATTTCGCCCATGACGGGGATGACAGGTGTGCCGTCGATGATGAAACTATGGCTGTCAACCTGATATGTGCGGCTCTGGGGCGAGGTGTATGTGCCGAATTGGAATGTCTGCTGTGCACTTGCTGTCATTGATGAAACAGCAAGGAGGATTGAAAGGGGTAGTCTGTACATAGTATATGAGTGGTTTTAGTTTTTTTATACAAAAACAAGGAGACAGTCAATTCGTTGATGTTGATTGCCTCCTTGTCGTATAGTGAAGGGTCGGGGAGGAGATGTGATGAAACTCCGAGTAATATAAGATTTGAGTGCTACTTTAACCTTTGTAATCCACCGACTCGAAGAGTTACCGTTACTGCCGAAACTCCAGGCTCGAAGACCTGGCGACAGGGGCGTGGCCCGCCATTAGTTAAATGCGTTCTCGGTTTTCAGTAATAATTTGATGAGTATCCCGATCGATCCTTATCCCCCGACTCTTTATTATGTCAATGTTCGCTTGTTTTGTTTGTTGTTCGTTGGCAAAAATATGCTATTATTTTATAACGTGCAAATTTTTTTGCACTTTTTTACTTCCTAATGCAATTTTTTGTACGATTTATATCTATCAGGTAGGTCAGTTTGGCTTGTATAGTTTGATTTGCTGAGCGACTGAAGAACCCTTTCTTGCTGTTGTCGTACGTATCGCCCAGTCCGTAATAGTAGCGTCCTTCGAGTATGAAATGTCCGATGGCGGTGGAGAGTTCTACACCCAGTCCGGCTGCAATTCCGTAGTCGAACATATTGTCGGGGTCGTGTTCGTACTGGTAGGTGACACCCTGCGGACGCTTCGATGTGTCCCATGTTCCGTCACCACCGGCATTAGCCTTGTCGCCAATGAGGAATCCAAACTGCGGACCTGCCATGAAGACGAATTTCAGTCCGCGCACTTCGCGACCCCATCCCATCTGCATCATAATAGGCATTTCGATGTAGTGGAGATGGCGCGAGTAGGTGTTGTTCGAACCGTCCTCAATCACTTCCTTCCATCCGAGGTTGTTGTAGTTGAGTTCTGCCTGAACACCTGCTATACAGGTGAAGTATTTCTCACAGATGTAGCGTGCAACAAATCCAATGAGGGGCGACTGCAGATAGGTCTGCTTGATTTTAGGCACGAAGTTCTTGCGGTTCATATCCCATCCGACAGTAGCTCCGATGGCAAAGTCGGAACGATGCTGACCTACCTGTGCTGAAAGGGTGGAGCACAGGCAGAGCACTGCAATGACGGAGTATGTGCGCAGTTGAAATAGCATTAGAACGTGCTGAGTATTACGTCACCTTCCGGCTTGTAATAGATGACGTATGTGGCTTGGTTGGTAAATCCGCTGCTGTCGTTGTTGCGTACGAAGTGGAGTGGCAACTGCAGCGAATTGTAGTCGTGACGTTGTATGTTCTTGAACAACTGGTTGCCGTATCGCTGAATGGCAGTAAGGAAGAATGCGGATATGTCGTGTCCCATCTCGCCATAACGCGGATAGCTGCCATACTGCTCGTGGTGGAAGGCGTCATTGAATTTGTTGATGAATGCCTTCGTACGCGACGACAGGTTGTTGTTATAATATGCTGTGAAGAACGTAGCCTTGTATCGGTACATGTTCTTCTGACTCTTTGCTGGCAGGGTCTGCCACTCAGGAGTACCGATGAGTTGTATCTGATACTTGTCGAGTATCTTCATGTCGTCAAGCTTCAGACAGAGCATGTCGAATGCCTTTGCTGACGGCGACGAAGGGATGAGCACGTTGTTACGTGTGGAGTCCAAAAGTTCTAAAAGTTGGTCGTCAAACTCTGAGAAGTCGATGTGGTGATAGGGAATAGCATTCTCAACCAGGTGATTTGTAAACTCTGACGTGAATGTACCGCTCTGGTTGTCGTTTATATTGACGAACAGGATGTTCTCATTGCTGTGGAACTTCACAAAACGGTTGAACACCTTAGTGTAGTGAGCTGAGTGCTTGGTGTTGCATTGGAACACGTATGGTTTGCCTTCAGGGATGTTAGGAGTATTGGTAAACGGCACTACCAATGGCACGCGGTGTATCTGTGCGAAACTGGCCAATGCCACTATGTTGGCGTTGCGTCCCGGTCCTATGATGACGTCGGCTTCCTTGAGGAACGGGTGCTGAACCACGTTCTCAATCTTTGAGTTTTCTGCAGAACCCTCGTCGAGTGCCAGCACGTCGATACTTACTCCTGCATGTTTCATCGAATCGACAGTAAGGAGAATGCCCTTGTAGAAGTCGAGAGCTTTCTTTGCTTCTATGCTCTTTGCATTGTTGTCGAGGTCGAACGGCATGACAACTGCCACGTGAATCTGTTCTGTATTGCAGACATACTCCTGCGCGTTCAATACACATACGTTTGCAAGCAGCAACAGGTATGAAAAGATAAGTTTCTTCATTTCTTTATTTGTTTAATGATGCAAAGTTATGACATTTAGAGCGAAAAGTAAAACGTGAAAAGTGAAAAATCTAAATTTCTTCGTAACTTCGCGCAGAAATACCGAAATGAACATGAAACAGTGTCTTTCTATATTAATAATGTGTATGCTGGCAACCCACTTGTGGGCTCAGACAGTACCAAGCGCTGCACCCATCGCAGAGTATGTAACCAAGGAAGACGGCTCGACGAAAACCGTGAATGCCGGTGAGAGTTTCTCTGAAGAGGCTCCGCTCCATATCGACTGCTACGGAAAGATGTCTAACGTCGGCACTACGACGGTCTATTACGAGTGGAAACTCAGCAAGGTGGTAAGCGGTTCGGAGAGCCTGCTGATAAGACGCGATACAGAAGATACTTCGTTCGACGTTTACGATACGGGCACTTACAGTCTGCGTTTTGCTTACAGCTATCAGTTGGGCAGTGTGACAGTCGATGTGGACGATATAGACCCCATCACATTTACTGTTCCTGAGTCGTCACTCACTTGTCCCGACGGCATATCACCCAACGGCGACGACAAGAACGACTACCTGTTCGTCACATGCAAATCAATCGTAAAACTGGAGGCTGTTCTCTTCAACCGCTGGGGAAAGAAGATAGCTTCATGTGATATGGCACAGGCATTAGCCCACGAGAAATCAACCGGCAACAAACTGTGCATCTGGGACGGATACATCGGAGGCAGAGTGGCAAAGGACGGTGTTTATTTCATCAATCTCGTGGCTGAGGGTAGCGACGGAGTGGTTTATAAGGTAAAGAAAGCTATCAACGTGTTGAAAGGATTTACGTCGGATCAGGAAACGGATGGAAACTCAAACTAAGCAGACAAACAACGAAATACGGATTGAAGGTGCGAGAGTTCACAACCTGAAGGATGTGGACGTGCAGATTCCGCGCAACAGTCTGACGGTTATCACCGGACTGAGCGGAAGCGGTAAGTCGTCGCTTGCCTTCGATACTCTCTTTGCCGAGGGTCAGCGACGCTACATCGAGACGTTCTCGGCTTATGTCCGCAATTTCCTTGGAAACATCGAACGTCCTGACGTCGATAAGATAAGTGGTCTGTCGCCTGTCATAAGCATCGAGCAGAAGACGGTGAACCGCAATCCACGTTCCACCGTTGGAACCGTGACAGAGATATACGACTACCTCCGACTTCTCTTTGCCCGTGCCGGCGAAGCTTACAGCTACGTGACGGGCGAGAAGATGGTGAAATACACCGAGGAACAGATTCAGCAACTCATCCTGGAGAATTACGAAGGACGACGCATCTACATCCTTGCGCCTATGGTGCGTAGCCGAAAGGGACACTACCGCGAACTATTCGAAAGCATCACGAAGAAAGGGTACCTGTGGGCACGTGTCGATGGCGAGATAGTAGAGGTAACTCCAGGTATGAAACTGGACCGTTACAAGACGCATAACATCGAAGTGGTGGTCGATAAACTGGCTGTCAGCGCGAAGGATGCCGAACGACTGAAGAAGAGTCTCGAAGTGGCAATGAAGATGGGCGACGGACAGATAATGATTGCAGAGCAGGGGAACGAACAGCTGAAATACTACTCCAAGCAACTGATGTGTCCCACTACCGGACTCTGCTACCACGAACCGGCTCCCAACAATTTCTCGTTTAACTCCCCACAAGGTGCGTGCCCTCATTGCAAAGGACTAGGCGTGGTAAGCCTCATCGACGAGGATAAGATTATTCCCGACCGCCGACTCTCCGTAGCCGACGGGGCTTTGGCTCCGCTCGGAAAGATGAAGAAGGCTTTCATCTTCTGGCAGATAGAGGCGGTACTTGCAGCACATGGATACGACCTCAATACACCAGTCAAAGATATGGACGACGAGGCAGTCCGCGAAATCATTTACGGTCGTCAGGAACGCATCTGCATCAAGGCAGAACTGATACACACTAACAGCGATTATTATACTGAATACGAAGGTATTGCACGATATATAAAACAACTGCGCGATGCAGAAACGTCGGCTTCAGCACAGAAATGGGCCGACTCGTTCGATAGCGAAACAGTATGTCCTCAGTGCAACGGAGCCCGTTTGAATCAGGAAGCACTGAATTTCCGAATCGACAACAAGAATATCTACGAACTGTCGCAGATGGATCTCAAACATCTCTACGCATGGACTCAAGGCATCGAGGACCGTCTTACCGGAAAGCAGAAGGCGGTGGCAGTGGAGATAATCAAAGAGATACGTGCCCGTCTGGAGTTCCTGCTCAACGTGGGGCTCGACTACCTCTCCCTCGGACGTAGCAGCGTAAGCCTCTCCGGTGGCGAGAGTCAGCGCATTCGTTTGGCAACCCAGATAGGTGCCAAACTCGTCAACGTGCTTTATATCCTTGACGAACCGAGCATCGGACTGCACCAGCGTGACAACGACCGACTGATTCAGTCGCTCAAGACCCTGCGCGACGAAGGTAACAGCGTTGTGGTGGTTGAACACGACAAGGACATGATGCTCAATGCCGACTATGTCATCGATATGGGGCCGAAGGCGGGACGCAACGGAGGCGAAGTTATGTTCCAAGGTACTCCTGCCGAGATGCTCAAGACTCATACTCTTACGGCACAGTACCTGAATGGTGAACGTGAAATACCTGTTCCGAAGAAGCGTAGGAAGGGTAGTGGAAAGAGCATCGTGCTCCATGGAGCTACGGGCAATAACCTGAAAAACGTAAGCGTGGAGATTCCCCTCGGCAAACTGATTGTAGTGACGGGAGTGAGCGGAAGCGGCAAATCGACTCTGATAAACGAAACCCTCCAACCGATACTCTCTCAGCATTTCTACCGCTCACTGAAAGACCCGCTGCCATACGAGAGTATCGAGGGAATAGAGAATCTGGATAAGGTGGTGAGTGTGGATCAGAGTCCGCTCGGACGTACTCCCCGTTCCAATCCGGCTACCTATACAGGTGTGTTTACCGACATACGTAACCTCTTCATCGAGATGCCCGAAGCGAAGATACGCGGTTACAAACCCGGACGTTTCTCGTTCAACGTGAAAGGCGGTCGCTGCGAGACCTGTGGCGGAAACGGTTATAAGACTATCGCTATGAACTTCCTGCCCGACGTATTGGTACCCTGTGAGGAGTGTCGTGGTAAACGCTATAACCGTGAGACTCTCGAAGTCCGATTTCGTGGAAAGAGCATAGCCGACGTACTCGACATGACTATCAATCAGGCTGTGGAGTTCTTCGAGAATCAACCACAGATTCTCACTAAGATAAAGACTATCCAGGACGTCGGACTCGGATACATAAAACTGGGACAACCCTCTACGACGCTTTCGGGTGGTGAGAGTCAGCGTGTCAAGTTGGCTACCGAACTGTCGAAACGTGATACGGGTAACACATTATATATATTAGATGAACCGACGACCGGACTTCACTTCGAAGACATCCGCATACTCATGGATGTCCTCACGCGATTGGTAGAAAAAGGGAATACGGTACTCGTCATCGAACACAACCTCGATGTTATCAAACAGGCAGACTACATCATCGACATGGGTCCCGAAGGTGGAGAAGCCGGCGGAACGGTTGTCGTAACAGGTACCCCCGAACAAGTAGCTGCCTCCGGAAAAGGCATCACTTCCAAGTTCCTATAAACTAAGACGGGATATGCCCTCGCATATCCCGTTCTTTTGTCTGACGCCATGTCGTCCTGTCGTCGGGCGCCTTTTCAACCGTAAACTGTAAACCGTAAACGGTAACCAGTAAGCTGTAAGCCGTAAGCCGTAAACTGTAAACTAATCACACATATTTCTCAATCTTCTTGAGGTTCTCAGCCACGTCTGCATCTGTGAACTCGTAGTTCTGCAGCGAACCGGACAGATACTGGTCGTAAGCAGCCATATCGATGAGTCCGTGACCAGAGAGGTTGAAGAGGATAACCTTCTCCTCGCCGGTTTCCTTGCATTTCTTTGCTTCGTTGATGGCTGCAGCGATGGCGTGACAGCTCTCAGGAGCCGGGATGATACCTTCTGCCTTTGCAAACAGTGTACCTGCTTCGAAACTCTCAAGCTGCTTGATATCTACGGCTTCCATCATCTTGTCCTTGAGCAACTGGCTCACGATGACACCTGCTCCGTGGTAGCGCAGACCGCCGGCATGGATGTTTGCCGGCATGAAGTTATGACCCAGTGTGTACATAGGCAGCAGCGGTGTGTAACCTGCTACATCGCCGAAGTCGTACTGGAATACTCCGTGAGTCAGCTTCGGACAACTTGCCGGCTCGGCAGCTATGAAACGTGTCTTCTTGCCTTCGAGGATGTTGTGACGCATGAATGGGAAAGCAATACCACCGAAGTTCGAACCACCACCGAAACAACCGATTACGATATCTGGGTATTCACCTGCCATCTGCATCTGCTTCTCTGCCTCCAGTCCGATGACTGTCTGGTGCAGGGTTACGTGACTAAGTACCGAACCGAGGGTGTACTTGCAGTTTGGGGTACTCATGGCGAGTTCGATAGCCTCAGAGATAGCTGTACCGAGCGAACCCTGGTTGTTCGGGTCGTCAGTCAGAATCTTACGTCCTGCCTTGGTTGACATAGACGGCGATGCTGTCACCTGGGCACCGTAAGTCTGCATGATGCTGCGGCGGTATGGCTTCTGGTTGTACGAAATCTTTACCTGATATACGGCTGCTTCCAGGCCGAACACCTTGGCTGCATAGCTGAGGGCTGCACCCCATTGACCGGCACCGGTCTCAGTTGTGACGTTGGTCACGCCCTGCTTCTTGCAGTAGTATGCCTGTGCCAGAGCTGAGTTCAGTTTGTGGCTGCCTACAGGCGACACACTCTCGTTCTTGAAGTAGATATGTGCCGGTGTGCCGAGTGCCTCCTCCAGTCCGTAAGCACGTACGAGCGGAGTGGAACGGTAGTATTTATACATGTCGCGTACTTCCTCTGGGATGTCAATCCATGCATTCTTCTGGTCGAGTTCCTGACGGCAGAGCTCTTCAGCAAATACAGGGAAGAGGTCTTCTGGCTTCAGGGCCTCTTTGGTTACAGGATTAAGTGGAGGCATTGGTTTGTTTACCATGTCTGCCTGGATGTTGTACCACTGACGTGGAATTTCGTCTTCTGAAAGGAAGAAACGCTTCTGTTTTGTACTCATAGTTATTATGTTTTTTAGTTATTTTTCCATTTCGCCGACAAAGGTAGCTATTTATTTCTTTCTTATGTCGTAATTTAGTTATAAATTTGCAATGTTTTTCAGAGCAACGATGATTTACCCAAAGAATTTCGAGCAAAAGATATCGTTCGACAAGGTGCGCGACCTCTTGTCGCAGTCCTGTCTGTGCACACTCGGAAGGGAGCGGGTAGGGCAGATGGAGTTCCTTACCGACGTGCATCAGATACGTTCTGCCGTGCGTCAGACAATGGAATTCGTGCGCATCCTGCAGGAAGATGACTTCCCGAGCCAGAATTTCTTCGATGTGCGCAGCGCTCTGAGACATATCCGCATCGAGAATACGTTTCTCGACGTACCCGAATTGTTTGACCTCCAGCGTTCGCTCTCTACCATCGTACTTATCGTAGCTTTCCTAAAGAAGAACGAAAACGGTGAGGAAGCTGTCGAAGCCGAGGATACATTATATAAATATCCTGCGCTCCATGCTCTGAGCGATGGGGTAGTGACCTATCCGCAGTTGGTAAAACGCATCGACCAGATTCTGGATAAGTTTGGCAACGTGAAAGACTCCGCATCACCTGCTTTGGCTGCAATACGTAAGGAACTGGCACAAACGGCAGGCAGCATATCACGCATCCTTTCCGGCATAATGAAATCCGCCAAGAACGAAGGACTGGTCGATAAGGACATAGCCCCCACGTTGCGCGACGGACGTCTGGTCATCCCTGTGGCTCCTGCCATGAAACGGAAGATACGTGGCATCGTACATGATGAGTCGGATACCGGACGCACGGTTTATATCGAACCGGCAGAGGTGGTAGAGGCGAACAACCGCATACGTGAACTGGAGGCTGACGAGCGCCATGAGATAAAGCGCATCCTTCTGGAGTTCACCGATACTATCCGTCCCGAGGTGGACGACATCCTTTACAGTTATGAGTTCCTTGCCGACATAGACTTCATAATGGCTAAGGCTCGCTTCGCCATTCGTACCGGCAGTACCGAACCAACCATCTCCGACAAGCATCATATCGATTGGAGTATGGCTGTTCATCCGCTCCTACAGATGAAACTCCATTCCGAAGGAAAGAAGGTAGTACCGCTCGACATACTGCTTTCGCAGCAGAACCGCATCCTGCTCATCTCAGGACCTAACGCCGGAGGAAAGTCGGTATGCCTGAAGACGGTCGGACTCCTTCAGTACATGCTCCAGTGCGGTATGCCAGTACCGATGGCGAAAAGCAGTGTGGCAGGGGTGTTCAGCAATATATTCATCGACATAGGCGACGAACAGTCCATTGAGGACGACCTCTCTACCTACTCGTCACATTTATATAATATGAAGCACATGATGCGTTATGCCGACGAGGCTACGCTCATACTCATCGACGAGTTCGGAGGTGGTACCGAACCCCAGATTGGTGGTGCCATAGCTGAGGCCGTACTGAAACGGTTCAACCGAAACAAGGCGTTTGGTGTCATAACTACTCATTACCAGAATCTCAAACTCCTGGCTCAGGATACCGACGGTATCGTGAACGGTGCCATGCTTTACGACCGCCAGCAGATGCAACCGCTCTTCCAGCTCCAGATAGGTAATCCGGGCAGTTCGTTTGCCGTCGAGATTGCTCGTAAGATAGGACTGCCCGAGGATGTCATAGCCGATGCCTCCGAAATAGTCGGAAAGGATTATATCAATTCGGATAAGTATCTGCAGGACATAGTGCGCGATAAACGCTACTGGGAACAGAAACGGCAGGTCATCCACTCGCAGGAGAAGCAGATGGATCAGACCATCGAGCGCTACGAACAGGAGGTTACTACACTACGTCAACAAAAGAAGGAGATTATAGCCAAGGCAAAACTTGAAGCCGAAGAACTCCTGCAACGTGCCAATGCACGTATCGAGCAGACCATCCGTGAGATAAAGGAAGCACAAGCAGAAAAGGAACGTACACGCTCCATCCGTAAGGAACATAACGATTTCAAGACCGAACTGCTGGCTGTTGACGAGGCAGCAATGGAAGAACGCATCCAACGACAGATGGAGAAAATCCGCCGTCGTAAGGAGAAAAAGAAAGGGGAGGGGAGTAAGCCTTCAAACATCAGCCCTCAACCATCAGCCCTCAACCATCAGCCCTCAGCCCTCGAATCCACACTCTCCGTCGGTATGTACGCACGTATCAAGGGCACGGCTACTGCCGGACTGGTAAAGAAGATAAATACGAAGGAGGCACAAATCGCATTCGGTTCGGTAGTTACAAACGTTGCTCTCGACCGACTTGAACCGGCAAAGGCTCCGAAGGAGAAACCGCGTGCCGCAACGTTCATCTCTGCACAGACACGCGATGAGATACGTAACAAGACTCTCCGCTTCTCACAGGATATCGATGTGCGTGGTATGCGTGGCGATGAAGCTCTGCAGACCATTACATCTTATATCGACGATGCCATAGTTGCCAATGTAGCCAGTGTCCGCATACTTCACGGTACAGGTAACGGCATCCTGAAAACCCTCATCCGCGACTACCTTGCCACTGTACCGTCTGTAGTCGATTTTCACGACGAGCACATACAGCTCGGTGGCGCCGGAATAACAATAGTAGAATTCTGATTATCATAATATAAGCATGTATTTGTTAATGAACTAAAACAATAAGCATATGAAAAAAAGTTTCTTTCTCTTACCATTCTTTCTTTTGTCGTTTACAGTCGTAACGGCTCAAGTACGCAAACCAGCTAAGCCGGCAGCTAAGCCTGCTGAAAAAACCGCAACAAAACCAGCAGAGAAACCCGCAGAACAGTCAACTGAAAAGCCTGCCGAAAAACCCAAGGAGTTGTCCTATCCTCGACTTCAGACCTCTACCGATGAGATAGATGTCCTGATATATAATCTGAAGTATGCCGAGGCAGCAGACAAACTGAAGAAGAATATCACTCAGGCAAAACGCCGCAGAAAGGACGCCTCGCTCATGGAGGCACAACTCGAGCGCTGCAATCGTGGTATGCAGGCTCTTCGTGGCACCGACCGCCTCGTCGTCATCGACTCTGTCGTAGTTGATAAGAAGTCGTTCCTCCAGGCTTATAACATCTCCGACGACCTCGGTAAGGTAAGTCTCTCGAAGGACGGAAGCTATACTGAGTTCCTCACCCAACGTGGCAACATCCTCTATTCTGTTGATAATGAGAACGGACGCATGCAACTGTGTACCTATTTCATCGAAAACGGAAAACGTGCGGAGAAGAACGTCATCGAAGGACTCGGAGTCAGTGGCGACATGAACTACCCGTTCCTCATGCCCGACGGCAGCACACTCTATTTTGCAGCACGTGCATTCGACGGACTGGGCAACTACGACCTCTACGTCACCCGCTACGACTATGAGGACAACCGCTACTACAAGGCTGAGTCGTTAGGATTCCCCTACAACTCGTATGCCAACGACTACATGATGGTCATCAACGAAGAGAAGAACCTTGGATGGTTTGCTTCCGACCGCTACCAGCCCGAAGACAAGGTGTGCATCTACATCTTCATACCAAACTCGTCACGCCATCCCTACGACTACGAAAACGAAGACAAGAACAAAATCATCACAGCTGCAAAACTGCGCCCCATCATCGGCACATGGACAAAAGCAAACGCAGCAGCCCGACAGCAGGCACTTCAGACCCTCGACAACATGAAACAGTCAAGCCGCAAACAACGTGCCTACGACTTCACACTCGTCATCAACGACCAGAAGACCTACCACTACTACTCTGAGTTCCGCTCTGCTGCAGCCCGCAAACAATGTGAAACATGGCAGAATAAAGCAGCACAACTCGAAGCACTCTCCAAGAAACTCGAACAGCAACGCGACACCTATCACCGCAACCACAACGCCTACGTAAAGTCTCAAGTTCTCCAACTCGAACAACAATACGAACAACTGCTCACCGAAACCTCCGAAGCAGAAAAACAAACTCGCAAACTCGAACTCAACCCGTAACCCGTAACCCGTAAACTGTAACCAGTAACCAGTAAGCTGTAACCCGTAAGCTGTAAGCTGTAAGCCGTAAACCGTAAACCGTAAACTAAAAAATGTTCCCTCCTTCCGAACTCATAATCAACGCCGACGGTTCCATATTCCACCTTCACCTCCGTCCCGAACAACTAGCCGACCGTATCATCCTCGTTGGTGATCCGGGACGTGTCACTACCGTCGCGTCCCACTTCGACAGTCAGGAATGCGAAGTTTCCAGTCGTGAGTTCCACTGCATCACAGGAACCTACCAAGGCAAACGATTCACAGTCCTCTCCACCGGCATAGGATGCGATAATATAGATATTGTGATGAACGAACTCGACGCACTTGCCAATATCGACTTTGACACACGTACCTTGAAACCTGAACATCGCACACTCACCATCGTGCGTATCGGTACTTGTGGCGGTTTACAACCTGAAACACCCATCGGCACGTTCATCGCGTCAGTCAAGAGCATTGGATTCGACGGACTCCTCAACTACTACGCAGGACGTGATGAGGTATGCGACCTCGACCTCGAAGCTGCCTTTCGTCGTCATATGTCATGGTCACCACAGAAGGGCGCACCCTACGTAGCCTGTGCCGACCCTCAACTCGTCTCTCAGATTGCAGGTGACGACATGGTTCGCGGCATTACTGTTGCCTGTGGCGGCTTCTATGGTCCACAAGGTCGTCAGGTCCGACTGAAAATCCAAGACCCCGACCAGAACAGTAAGATAGAATCCTTCCGCTATACCACCCCCGACGGCGAACAACTGAAGATATGCAACTTTGAAATGGAATCCTCAGCTCTCGCCGGACTATCCTCCCTCCTCGGTCATCGTGCCATGACCACCTGCATGGTCATTGCCAACCGCTATGCGCAGGAAATGAATACCGAATATAAAACCACCATTGATACCCTCATCCACCTTGTCCTCTCCCGTCTTTAACTGTTCAAAAAATAATAAACTGTAAACAGTAAACTATAAACTAAAAAGACATGCCCACCATCTGTGCCCTTGCCACTGCCACTGGCGGAGCCATCGCAGTCATCCGAATCAGCGGCCCCGATACCTTTAGGGTCATCTCTTCCGTCTGTTCCGTATGCTGTGACTCTGTCGCAGCCAATACAATCCATTACACCCGCATCAAGGACGCTGACGAACTCATCGACGAGGTACTGGTCAGCATCTTCCGTGCTCCCCATAGTTATACAGGCGAGGACTCAGCCGAAATATCGTGTCACGGCTCCGAATATATAGTGCAGCGCATCATCAACCTTCTCATTCGCAACGGTTGCCGGCAGGCAGAGCCGGGAGAATTCACACGACGGGCATTCCTCAACGGTAAGATGGACCTCTCACAGGCGGAAGCTGTTGCCGACCTTATCGCTGCCACCAACAAAGCCACCCATAAGATGGCACTCTCACAACTGCGGGGCGATTTCTCCTCAGAACTGTCCAGACTTCGCGAACAACTCCTCCGTCTCACCTCGCTTCTAGAACTCGAACTCGACTTCTCCGACCATGAAGACCTCGAATTTGCTGACCGCAGCGAACTGCTCTCTCTGGCTCAGACCATCGACGGTCGCATTGCTCGTCTGTCATCTTCGTTCGAGACCGGACAGGCACTCAAACGAGGCATCCCCGTTGCTATCATTGGTAAGACGAACGTGGGCAAATCCACATTATTAAATAGACTATTGAAGGACGACCGTGCCATCGTGTCCGACATCCATGGAACCACTCGCGATACAGTTGAGGATGTCATTACAATTCAAGGCGTTGCGTTCCGTATCATCGATACTGCAGGCATACGTCAAACTGCCGATTCCATCGAGCAAATCGGTATTAATCGCACCTATCAGGCAATAGAAAAAGCACAAATTATTCTTTGGGTGCTCGACTCTCTGCCTTCTGCTTCCGAACTCACTGATATTCAGCAATGTACTCAAGGTAAGACTCTTATCCAGGTATGGAATAAATCTGATATCAGTCCGCTTCCTGTTGCAGCCTCGGACATCATTGCCGTCAGCGCCAAGGAGAATACCAACATCGACCTCCTCGAACAGTCAATATTTAAGGCTGCCAACATTCCTGCATTCAGCGAAAACGATGTCATCGTCACATCTGTCCGTCATTATGAAGCGTTAACCCGTGCTCATGCTAACCTCCAGCGAGTGCTTGACGGACTCCACACAACTCTCAGCGGTGACCTCCTGGCAGAAGACCTCCGACTTGTCCTTGCCGACCTAGCTGACATCACTGGCGGACAGATAACCTCTCAGGAGACCCTAAACAATATATTCTCCCATTTCTGCGTGGGCAAATAATTCGCAATTACCAACGCACACCATTTATCACTAATTCTAAATGAGTGCTTTATTTATTTCCAAATTCATCGATGCCAATCGTTGAATTTCTTTTTTTAGCCTGTTTTTGTACCACATTTGTACCTCAGAGGTTGCCAGCGGACTTCCTCAAAGGAGACAATTTGCCATTTTAAGAACTTTGGTGAGACACATTGAGACATTTTCAGAACACCGATAACCGCCATCAAGGAACCTATGTGAGACATCATGGGACACGGTGGGACGCCATGAGATGGTTTTGGGCGAGTAAAAGTAAAAATATGCGACATGCCAAATACAGAAGTTCTATATCAATGCGACCATAAGAAGCCTCCTAAATGATGAACGTGAGTATTAACAATATTATAAACAAACATCGAAAAGAAATGCCAGTGGTGCGGCAAAACATTTATAGCCCACAGTTTTAATGCTCGATTCTGCTCAAAGCAGTGTATTGACACAGCCTACAAGCACAAGGAGCGAATGAAAAAGATGAAAGAATATGAGATAGAGTTGCTGAAGAACAGCGACTACATTCCAATTGTTAGCAAGAAAAACTTCTTATCTCCTACAGAAGCAGCAAAACTATTAGGAGTTGGGAGAAGTACCTTCTATCGTTATTTATCATCCAATGTTATTAAATCTCGCCAATTCCGAGGCAAGACAATCATCCGACGGACAGACATAGAAAAGATGTTCGACGAAGCGCCACAATATACAAAGCGCAAAAACGTCAGAGCCAATAAGCCAAAGAGCGAAGTCTATTCTACCCAAGAAATCATGAAGATGTACAATATCGGCAAGAAAGCCGTTATCGGCAGATGCAACCGATACGACATTCCAAAAATCTATGATGGGCGCAACGTATTCTATAGCCGGGACTTAA